>CAIXPV010000136.1 GCA_903921405.1 uncultured Actinomycetes bacterium | reverse complement strand
GTACCTGTTTACGATTTTCAATTAGTAACCGAACCACTAACGCCCGCACAGCTTGAATCCATTGGCTGGAATGAGCGCGAAGGTTTATCCGATGCTGGTAACCAGTTCCATTACTATCGAATGACAAAAGATAATGAAATTTTGTGGGGCGGCTATGACGCAATCTATAATTTCCGCGGCAAAGTGCGCCAAGAGTATGAATCAGATGCCGAAACTTATGCCCACTTAGCACAAGCTTTCTTGGAGACTTTTCCGCAACTTAAGGGCATTAAATTTACGCATGGGTGGGGTGGCGCAATCGATACGTGTTCGCGCTTCTCACCATTTTGGGGCAAGGCCTTTGGCGGTCGGGTTGCCTATGTCATGGGGTACACCGGACTTGGTGTTGGCTCCACTCGCTTTGGCGCCCAAGTCATGCTGGATCTCTTAGATAACGTTGATAACGAACGTACCCGCTTAGAAATGGTGCGAAAGAAGCCTTTTCCATTCCCGCCAGAGCCATTTAGATTTATCTTTATTCGCTTGACTCAGTGGTCGATTAATAGGGCCGATGAACACCAGGGCAAGCGCAATGCGTGGCTTCGTTTGCTAGATGTTTTGGGCTTAGGTTTCGATTCTTAATCTCTGTCCGTCTTTACGGAAACTGTAGGGGTACCTCTCGAGTTTTGTGTTCACTTGTTGTGGCGTTGGCATTACTTTCACGGTAATCAATCAACTCCCAAGGAAGTGAGTTTGAAATATGAAGAAAACCCCTCGTACTAGCGCTGCGATTATTGCTGCGTCATGTTTGGCAGTATTTGGAATCAATGCAATACCCGCTGCAAGTGCTGCTGATGTAGTGACAATCACACTAGGTGCATCTGTTCCATTAACTGGCTCCTTAGCTAAAGAAGGATTGCTGACAAAAGAAGGTTATCAATTCTGTCAGGAAAAAGTTAATGCTCTCAGTACTGCAACTATTGGCGGCAAGCAGAAGAAGATTGATATTGTTTATCAAGATGACACATCAAAGCCTGACGTAGCAGCCCAAAATCTTTCTAAGTTCAACGACAAGGGTATTAAGTTGATCTTGAGTTCATATGGCTCTGCAAACGTTAACGCCCAAGCCGCAGTTGTAGAGCTTAATAAGCAGACGATGGTGGATTCAGGTGGTGCAGATGATGCAATCTTTAATAAGGGTTACACACGTACCTTCAACGTAATGTCACCTGCAAGCGAATATGCCACAAGTATGGTTAAGGCAATTTCTGAAATGGCAAAACCAAAGCCAGTAACAATGGCTTTTCTCTCTGCCGATGATGGTTTCTCCAAGACAGTCACACTTGGTGGAATGAAGGCAGCTACAGCACTTGGTTTTACTGTTATCGGACCTCAGTACTTCCCAAATGCAACGTCAGATGTCAGCGCGGCACTTAATAAAATCAAAGCCGACAAGCCAGATGTCATTCTTGGTTCAGTCCACTTTGTAGAAGGTGTTGCCATGATTAAGCAGGCCAAAGAGTTAGGGATAACCCCTAAGTCCTTTGCTCAGACCGTTGCTCCTCCAATTCTAGATTTTGCAACAACGCTTGGACCTCTAGCTGAAAATGTTTTGGGATCAAGTCAGTGGAGCTCAGTTGTTAAAGGTCAGGAGAAGTACTTCGGAAAGGCAAGTAACTACGCTTCTGAGTTCTTGGCACGATTTGGTCACGAAGCTACTTATCACAACGCTGAAGCCAGTGCTGCATGCCTTGCAATGGTCTTAGCTATTGAAAAGACTAAATCTGCAGATGCAGACAAGATCAAGACCGCACTTTCAGCTCTAGATGTGCAGTCATTCTTTGGTCGGATTAAGTTTGATTCCACTGGTCAAAATACTTTCAAGCCAATGGTTGTCATTCAGATTCAAAAGGGCAAAATCATTACTGTCTGGCCTCGTGCAATTGCTCAGGCAAAGATGATTTGGCCATATGTTAAGTAATAACGTTACAGGTCGTTAATCGGTGGATACATTCCTCCAAGTTACGGCTTATGGTCTACTCCAGGGAGGACTTCTTGCCTTAGTGGCAGTGGGGTTCTCTCTGGTGTGGGGCATCATGAATATCGTTAACTTAAGTCACGGTGCATTTGTAATTCTGGGTGCATACATTGCATGGGAAGTACAGGGCTGGTTTGGGCTAGATCCCTTTCTGGGAATGTTTGTCTCGGCGATTGTCCTGTTTTGCGTCGGGTATGTCATCCAGCGTTACCTTATTAACTTGATTGTCAATGGACCGGTTTTCATAACTCTGCTACTTACCTTTGGAATCAATATGGCTTTGATTCAGGGTATGAACCTTGTATTTACTGCAGACTTTAGAAGTATTCAAACCTCATATGGCAGTAATAGCTTTGAGATTGGAAATATTCGGATCCCACTTGTACGGCTTCTTGCATTTTTGTTAGCGATCGTTATTACATTTGCCCTTGTTGCATTTGTAAAACGCACTCGTACAGGTATTTCGATTATGGCGACTGGCATGGATCGTGGTGCTGCTCGTCTTATGGGAATTCGCGCTCGTCATGTATATGCCTTAACGTTTGCGATCTCGGCCGCTTTAGCTGGTATGGCAGGCACGATGATTGCAACCATCGAAACATTTGATCCATCTAAGGCGGGTAAATTTACTTTAATGGCCTTCGTCGTCGCTGTTCTTGGCGGCCTTGGCAATATGTACGGGGCTCTCGTTGGCGGTTTGCTCATTGGTCTAGTTGAAGCATGGGCCGGGCAGTATCTATCTGGAACATGGGTTAATGGCATCGCTTTCCTAGTTCTAATCTTGGTGCTGATTTTTAGACCAAATGGATTAGTCGGCAAGGCTTTCTATGCAGCAAGAGTGGAGATCTAATGACCACAATGAACAAAGGCATACAAGGCTTAAAAGGAAAGGGTTCACAACGAACCATGCTTGAGGGAGCGCTGGTTCTGATTGTCATAGCTCTGGCCCTTGTCATCAGAACCAAACTTCCAGGTGGGGAACTTCGTGCTGTATCCACGATCTTTATGTTCATTGCACTTTCTCAAGCGTGGAACATTATTGGTGGCTTTACTGGCTATGCATCATTTGGTCAGGTTGTCTTCTTTGGTATGGGTGGATATTTCACTGCAGTCGTGATGCTTAAATTTCATTTCAGTTTCTGGTTGGCGCTTCCGTTAGCAGGAGTCTTTGCCGCAGTCTTTGCTGCCCTCATTGGTCAACCATTGCTTAAACTTAAAGGCCACTACTTTGCGATTGCCACTTTGGGCGTTGCCGAAGGCATGCGTGAAGTTGTAATTAACCTTCCTGATTTAACTGGTGGTGGTGCTGGAATTAGCGTTCCTATCGCCGGTACATTTGCTAAGACTCAGTATCTTGGAGATGCGGGCTTCTACCTTCTCTTCCTTGGATTAGCGTTGTTCGCAGTTGGTATTGGAACATTAGTGTCTCGAAATAAGTTTGGTTATGGCCTTCGAGCTATTCATCAAAATGAAGATGCAGCAGCTGCAGTTGGCATCAACACAGTTCGAAGTAAGGTTATGGCGTACTCACTCTCAGCCTTTATCACCGGCGTGGTTGGTGCTAGCTATGTATTTCAACAAGTAACTATCTTCCCTGAACGTTTATTCGATGTTGAAATTACCGTGCTCATGATCATGATGGTAGTTATCGGCGGAAGCGGAACTGTTGTCGGGCCTCTGTTAGGTGCCATCGGACTGCAATTTATCTCCGAGTACTTACGCGAGCACTTTACAAATGTGCATACCTTCATATTGGCCGCCATCATTATTCTGGCAGTAATTTTGATTCCACAAGGAGCCGTTAATTACTTCCGAGAGGGTCGTCGAACCAAGGATTATTCACTGCTGGCAAATATTCGGAGGTATCGACTATGAGCACCGTTCCAATTTTGGAGACTCGTGGACTTGGTCGCCGATTCGGCGCCTTGGATGCCGTCTCTGATGTCTCTTTTAGCGTTAATCAGGGCGAGATTCTTGGAGTCATCGGGCCAAATGGCGCCGGTAAAAGTACTTTCATTAACTTAGTTACTGGGCATATTAAGCCAACCTCGGGACAAGTCTTGATTGATGGAAAAGATATGACAGGTCAAGCTCCTTGGGATATCGCACGTGCCGGAGTTGCTCGAACTTTTCAAATTGTTAAACCGTTTAACGGTATGACTGTTCGTCAAAATATTGCAGTAGGAATTATGTATGAGTCACATGGAACTAATCGCCTGTCGGTAGCACTTGAACAGGCCGAAGCGATTCTAGAAGAGGTTGGACTTGGCGGTTCTGGTGATCGGATGCCAGGAGAGCTATCTACTGCAGATATCAGACGACTTGAGTTCGCAAAGGCCTTAGCTACTAAGCCCCGGTTGCTTCTACTTGATGAAGTTATGGCAGGGTTGCGCCCCACTGAGATCGAACCAAGCCTCGAGTTGATTCGTACGTTAAAAGCGCGCGGAACTACTGTAATTGTCGTTGAGCATGTAATGAAGGCGATCGTGGCCGTTAGTGATCGAGTTCTTGTACTTGCTCAAGGCAAAGTATTGATGCAGGGCGGCGCACATGAAGTCTTGGCAGATCCGCGAGTGATCGAAGTGTATTTAGGTCACCGATATGCAAAGCGTCAGAAAGGAAATGCCTAATGCTTGAGGTAAAGAAACTTTGCACAGGTTACGGTCGAATTCAAGTTCTATGGGATATCGATTTTGCCGTTGGCGAAAATGAGATCGTGGCTTTAGTTGGCCCCAATGGATCTGGAAAAACTACTTTGCTGCGAGCAATTACGGGAATGATTCCGGTGAAGTCTGGATCAGTAGATTTTCTGGGTGAGAGTATTAAGGGACAGTCGATTGAAGAGATTGTCTCGCGTGGAATCGCCCATGTGCCCGAAGGTCGTCGATTATTTCCTGGCTTAACTGTTCGGGAAAATCTAATCCTTGGTGCATGGCGTACTAAAGAGACAAGTGTCGATCACGTTGTTGACTTATTTCCACGCCTTGGTGAACGTCTTAATCAGATTGCTGGAAGCATGTCCGGTGGCGAACAGCAGATGTGCGCTATCGCTCGAGGCCTAATGAGTAAGCCGAATTTAATTGTTATCGATGAGCTCTCTCTTGGCCTTGCTCCCGTGGTCGTCGATGAGATTATTCAAGCCCTTCCTAGCATTGCCGAGTCTGGAACATCTATCTTGATGGTTGATCAAGATGTCGATGCCGCCTTAACTATCGCTACGAATGCCTATGTTTTAGAGGCTGGCCATTGTGTGCTCTCAGGTAAAGCTAGTGACCTACTGGCTGATCCACGAGTACAGGAGAGCTATCTAGGAGTCGGCTGACACGCACAATTTCCGAATTGTGGTGGTTTTGATTCCTAAGCGACTTTTAAATCCAGTCCAACCAAAGTGGCACTAAACACAATCGTTTGGGCTACTCTCGACAGATGAGATCAAGGCTAGCGGCCATAATCAAGTTCCTGACGCTAACTTTATTATTTAGTAATTTGATAACGGTCGAGTCTCATGCTGCCGAAACTCTAGTAGTTAAAACAATTCAGGACTCTCCTCTGATGCCAATAGCCAGCATGAGCTATACAACTATTCCAAATCCAAAAGGTTCTGGCGTAATCGAGTCATACACATCACCCACAGGCTTGCCGATGCTTTCTCAAATAGAATTTGGGTTTTGGGGTTCACCTGCTGGTGTTGAAAATGATGGTAAATATGCATGGGCAAATGAATTCTCTTCAGATACTTTGGACACATTAAATTTGCCGTTTCCTTCACCCAACCGGATCAGTATTTATCGAGCACTTATCTACAATGACAGTTTGGTTCTTTATCACTTTGATCACTCAATAATCAATACTTCTGCTTTCGCCTTCTGCTTAACCTACCCAAATACGACTTTCAGTAAGGCAGACGCAGGAAATTTTGGACAGTTTTACGATCTCGGGTATTCAAAATGTTCAGACGTTCCGAGCATTGAAAGTTATATGAAGCAGTTTATCGTCCGTCAACTTCCCTTAAATGTTTACTCTGGCTTGGATTATATAAATTACAGTGCTCAACTGGCGCAAGCGTCCAAAGAGATTTTCGCAGCATTCTTTAATCAATCAAAGTCCGATAATTATTCATTTAAATATACTGGACATGGTGGAGGGGTAGGTGGCTTATTTGAAGTGCGCATTAGGGAGGTTGATGCGCATCAATTACTGAAGTCTGTCGTTTCAATGAATGGAAATCGCAAATTTGCTTTTATTGATTTTAATACTGACTGTGATGAGTCAAGTGTTCGCACTTTAGATCAAGTAACTCCTTACGCTGATTACGTCCTTGCATCTGAATTTGCACGTGGGGGGTACACGCCCGCTTGCCTGAGTAGTCTTAAAGAATGCTGGTC
>CAIXPV010000135.1 GCA_903921405.1 uncultured Actinomycetes bacterium | reverse complement strand
GGCTGCTCGCAACTCTGTTTCGAAAGATCCAATTATTCTTGGTTTGCTTCAAGATCTAAACGATGAAGATAACTTAGCAATTTGGGCCACCATGGATCCATTTGAATATCTGCCACAGCCAAGGCCGCATCTTGGCAACCGCTTCTTTTCATGGGCAAAGATCACTGCGAATCTTCGCAACGTTTCAGTTTTCGTCCCTGTAGCGCTGACATGGAAAGCTGTTAGTGAGGCAACTGTCGCCTTTGCTAAATTCGTTGAGCAAAATAATGCAACCACTGTTAACTTCCTGGCCTTTTGGCAAAATGGTTATGAAATTCTAGGAAATTTTTGGACTATTGGCCATATCGCAAGTCTTGATTTTCTCATTATTGTGGGGGTAATTATCTTAAGTCTTGTCTCTACTTCATTGAATTCTAGGGGTTCGAAACTGAATCGAGAAGAACTAGAGCAGATAGAGAACGAGAGATTTGAAATCGCACTTGCGCTAAAGATGTATTTGTACTCTATGCGTGAAATCGATAAATCTAACGTTAAAGAGGGTATTGCATCCTCCGTTGCCGCACTGCTGTCTGCAACATCCTCTCTTTCAAAGAGTGCAAAGCAGATCAGCAATGTAATTCGTGACTTAGAGGAAGGGGTTCCCTCAATTAATGAGTTTGGAACCAAGATAGCCAAAGAGTCCGAAAAGCTAGTAAAACAAGTGGGGCAACTGTCCGGGGCGTTAGCTGATATCAACTCTTCGATAACAGGAGATCTGCGTGAAGCGGTAACCAATGCAACTATGGGTCTGGATTTGGCCAATGAGGGACTTGCGGAGTCAACAAAATCCATACGCAGTAATTCAATTGCCGCCGAAAACGAAATTAAGTCACTTCAAGGCTTGATCAAGAAAGCTTCCCGGAGCCGATAGACGATGAGATCAACATATGTAGATCCAGTAGAGGAAGACTTAACTGGGCAAGCGGGCTGGATGTATACCGACCTACTGCTTGCACTGATGGTTATTTTCCTAGCAACTATTTCCTTTGTTCCAAAGTTTATGGGAACTGGGTCAGCAGCGCCAACTGATCCAAACTACTCTTATTCGAAAGTTATTGATCAGAGTATGAATGTAATTTATGAGAGTTTCAATGTTGCACTGATCGAATCAGATGTTGCAAAATTTAAAACAAAATACAATTTACCAAACGAAGCCCATATTGTCTTTGCCCAATACGTGGGCGGATATAGCTCAGATCATGAAAATTCAGCTATAGCAATAGCCAGAGCGCTAGCTTTTAGCCAAGAACTCGATAAAGCGGATCACCCACTGTTAGAGACAGCTGCCACCACATTGAGTTCTAGCAACGTACTAACCGCAAACCAAGTCATCGTTCGATTTACTTTTGCAACAACTGAAAAACTAAACAACTGATGAAACCTACGAATGGAGCAGGGCTATGAAAAAGATACAGATATTGGCGACCATAGGAGTTATTGCCCTTACCAGCGCCTTACTCTCGTTTGTAGGAGCCAGCGCCGATGAAAAGAAATCATCAAGTGAGAGTAATTCTCAGTCCAATAACTCAATTGAAGAGTTCAAGGGTTCTGGAACCCGTTCCCATGGACACCCGGTCGCCAACTTAGTAGATACTCCCAATGCAGGTTCTAAACAGAATTCAGATGCGTGGGTAAGTGATGACGATCAAAACTCTGAAATCAACTGGCAAAAGTGGAATAAGGCCAATGAAATTAGCGACAAGAAGAGTATGGGAAATGCAAAGACCATTGGTTCAGCTGCATCATCTCCTATCTCATTCCACAGCGGCGGAGCAATAGGGGTTTATTCTGGGCCTGTCCAAATTATTCCAGTGTGGGTTGGTGCATGGTCTGATGCCAAACGCAAAGCTAAGTGGAACTCAGTCTTGGGCAATCTAATTTCATCCCTTGGTGGAGTTGGCGATATTGCCACCCCTAATCATCTATTCACAACAAATGCTCTGTACTTCACAACTAGAGGCGCAGTAACCACTAAGTTGACATGGACTGCAGTGGATATACAAGCTTCGATTCCAGCAAATTTAAGGGCAGCTTCAGGTGGTGTTGTCCCGGTAACCGATGCCGATGTAGCAACATACATTAATCGTGCGCTGACAACTAAAGTAGTTGCAGCTCCTACATCTGGAACACGACCTATATATGTTTATATTGGTGGAGCTGATACGCGATTGTCATCTGGTTTTGGTACTTACTATTGCGGGTGGCATACCTATGGAACCCTAGGCGCAATGAATATTCCATATATTGCAGTTCAAGATTTCACTTCTACATATGCAAATTCATGCGCATGGCAGACTGTAAGTCCAAATGGGGATTATCAACTCGATGCTGTTGCAAGTATTTTGGTGCATGAGATTGACGAAGCAATTACTGATCCAGACGTGCGCACGTGGTATGACAATCGTGGTGCAGAAAATGCCGACAAGTGTGCCTGGACTTTTGGAATAACCTCACTTGTTGGTATGGCTAAATACAACTTCGCCACAACTAACTACAAGTATCTGATCCAACGTAACTGGCTAGCTGACAATAAGGTCGCAGACCCGGTTGCTGGAACTGCATGCGTGGTCACCAGTACTAAATAGACATGCGCAAACCTTGGGCGGTATTGCTGGCATTAACCCTGGTGGTGATGCCGGCAATGCCTCACGCTCAGGCGGCCATAAAGGCGGCAAATATTGCTCGCGCTGGCGATGACTGCAGCAAGGTGGGCAAAACTGCTGTTGGCAGAGGTGTCGATGGCGTGGACCTTGAATGTCTGAAAGTCACCACTGGAACATTCGCTGGAAAATTGGTGTGGTGGTATCAAAATCTCAAACCTCTTGGTCGCTATGAAGTAGTAACTCCGACAGATACCCGCACATCAGATTCGAAAGAGGTTGCTGCCAGTAGAACTGGCGATCGGATAGGTGCTGTCTTTGGATCGGCCATGAAGAGCGAGGGCTTGCTAAGTGAGTGTGTTCTAAAAAGTATTATTGGTAACTCTGGAATCTTAGCTTTATCAACTTTTCAGAATTACAAGAAAAGAGTTGATAGTTCATTTATCGGAAATCTTGGCTTGCTCAATGCAATCGCTCTTACCAAGTCGCCAACTTCACTTAGTAACTCAATCCCACTGGCACGACTAGTGCAAGAGTATGAAGCAATAGCTGTGCCAGTAAATTCTAAGTACAAGAATATTGCACAACTTATGGATGACATGAAAGTAAATCCTAAGACCATAACCTTTGTTGGTGGTGCAGTAGGAGGCGTAGATCATGTGTTTCTCTCTAAACTAGCTAACTACGGTGGCGCAGACATCAAGAACCTTCAATATCAAGGTTATTCATCTAGCTACGCAATAAATACTGCAGTCCTATCGAATAATTCTTACGTCGCACTTTCATCAAGTGCCGATTTCATCACTGGCGTGGCTTCAGGCAAACTTCGAAATTTAGGGATCGCATCGCCAGATAGGTTGCCATGGCTTAAGGGTAAGACTCTTACTTCCCAAGGTATTAAAATTGTCTTTGGAAATTGGTATGGAATCTTCATACCATTTGATCTACCTGAAGCCGACAAAAAGAATGTTGTTCACTTAGTCGATGTTTTACATTCATCGATAACGTGGCGAAATACCTTGTTGGCCAATCACTGGAGTGATGGCTACCTCAGTAACAGTGATTTTGCTGCTCTCATCGACTCCCAAAAGAGCGACATTAAGACATTCGCTGATTTACTCGGGATGTAGCCACCTTATTGATAGATTTCGCTCATGAAATCACACTCTTTAAGAAGAAAACTAGCGATTGCCGCAATTTGCGCGCTTTCGATTACATCTCTAACGGCATGCGGAGGAAAAGATAAAGTGGCAGATTCAGCAGCGGCAGGGCTCCCTGCAGTAACAGGTAATGCGGGCGAGGCACCAACAATTTCTGCTCCAACTGGAACACCTCCAACTACATTGCAAACG
>CAIXPV010000134.1 GCA_903921405.1 uncultured Actinomycetes bacterium | reverse complement strand
TGGGTTAAGTCGGCGCGATCATAATAATCAGTGACAACTTTGGATCCAGGTGCCAGCGTAGTTTTAACCCACGGCTTAGAACTCAAACCCTTTTCTACTGCCTTCTTAGCTAATAAGGCTGCGCCGATCATGACCGATGGATTAGATGTATTAGTACAGGATGTAATAGATGCAATCACAACATCGCCATTTTTTACGCGCGTACTTCCAGCAGCGACTTCACTCTTTACCGTTTTGTCAGAAAAGTATGTTGGGACAATCTTTGCGAAGGCCTCTTTGGAATCACTTAAGGAGATGCGATCCTGCGGGCGCTTCGGACCAGAGATAGATGGAACAACTGTCGATAGATCCAACTCAACAACGTGTGAAAAGCGAGGAGCAAGTGATGGATCGTGCCAGAGACCCTGAGACTTTGCGTATTTTTCAACTAGTGCAACTTGATCATCGCTTCGGCCAGTCAAGCGAAGGTATCGGAGAGTTTCATCATCTATCGGGAAGATTGCACAGGTTGAACCATACTCAGGGCTCATGTTTCCGATGGTTGTGCGATTAGCCATAGGCACTGAAACAACGCCTGGACCAAAGAACTCTACAAATTTTCCAACTACTCCAACTTTGCGTAATATTTCAGTAATTGTTAGCGCCATATCAGTTGCAGTCGTGCCAAGTGGTAACTGGCCAGTTAACTTGAAACCAACAACGCGCGGAATCAACATTGATACTGGTTGTCCGAGCAGTGCGGCCTCGGCCTCAATACCGCCAACGCCCCAGCCAAGGACTCCTAAACCATTAACCATTGTTGTGTGCGAATCAGTGCCTACGACAGTATCTGGATAGGCACGGAGTACGCCGGCTACTTCACGAGTCATGACAACGCGAGCTAAATACTCGATATTTACTTGGTGGACGATTCCAGTTCCAGGTGGAACTACTTTGAATTCATCAAATGCGCTCTGTCCCCAACGCAGGAAGCGATAACGCTCTTGATTACGTTCGTACTCAATATCTGTGTTCTTCTCGAAAGAGTCTTTAGTACCAAAGACATCGGCGATCACAGAGTGATCAATAACTAACTCAGCCGGTGCCAAAGGATTTACTTTTGAAGGATCTCCTCCAAGTTCAACGATCGCCTCACGCATAGTTGCTAGGTCAACGACGCAAGGAACCCCTGTGAAATCCTGCATAATTACACGGGCAGGCGTGAATTGAATTTCAGTATCTGGCTCCACCGATGGGTCCCATGCCGCCAAAGCCTTTATATGTTCGGTAGTGATGTTGGCGCCATCTTCAGTGCGAAGAAGGTTCTCAAGAAGTACCTTTAATGAAAATGGAAGCGTTGCCGCACCATCAATGGCAGAGATATCAAAAATCTCATAACTCTTACCCGCAACTTCTAGATTCTTTTTTGCGCTGAAAGAGTTTCTGCTCATTATGTACCTTCCACGTTAAGGATTTAAGCGTCAAGATACCTTAGCGGGAAGGTACAACGCAACACACTCGATGTGATGCGTCATCGGAAAGAGATCAAAAGCCCTTATTTTATCGAGTGAATAGCCAAGTTCGGAAAAGTAAGCAGAATCACGTGCCAGCGCAGCCGGGTCGCATGCCACGTAGACAACTGCGCGCGGTTTAATCCGTGCTATCTCCGTGAGTACGATTTTTCCAGCACCATCTCGCGGAGGATCTAAAACAATAATATCAGCACGAGTTACTCGTGGAAGTAATTGCGCAACATCCCCGGTTATCACTTTCACGTTTTCATCATGTGCGAAGTTACGTCTTGCATCACTTGTTGCGCTCTTGGATCCTTCATAGAGTTCGATAGATCCTGCACTGCCAACTTGCGAAATCAGGGCGGCAGTGAACAGTCCAACTCCACCATAGAGATCTAATACATGATCACCCTCTTGAATATTTGCAAAGCCCAAGACTGCGCCAGTTAATACTGCAGGTGCATCTTTATGACTTTGCCAAAATGATTCTTGACTCACTTCCAAGCTTCTACCTGCAATATCTTCATGCAGAACCTGAGCACCTTCAGTAAGTCGCGACTTCTCAGTGCCGCGAGTAGGCGCTAGTGCTATGTTGCGTTCTCCAGTATTTGCGACTGCAATCTCAACACGAACATCGCCTTTCCAAATCTTTGTAGTTAATTGCGACATCTGCATTTCTTCTACAGTGGTAAGGCAATCATCTATAGGAATAACTCCGTGACTTCTGGCACCGTAGAAGCCAAGCTGGCCTTTATTATTTGTCGTAGCTATAGCCCTTGTTCGCCAGCGCAAAGCGTCACCGACCTCCTCGACCTGCACTGAAAGTTCTACTTTGGCGATGCGTGCAAACTGTTCTGTAATCACGTCGGCTTTGAGCAGACGTTGTCGCGATATCGAAATATGTTGGAAATCGCAGCCTCCGCAGCCAAGGCGATGAGAAAAAGTACATGGTGCTGCTACTCGATCAGGTGATGCCTGAATCACTTCAATGACATCTGCGCGATTAGTGGTGCTACCTGTCGAGGTAATTTCGATTCGACATGTCTCGCCTGGAATTGCGTGGCGAACAAAAATAACCGCTCCGTTGTGGCGTGCAATGAAATGGCCCCCGTGGGCGACCTTTTCAATCTCAACCTCTAAGACATCCCCTACCGCCACGAGTGTTTTCTTCTGTGATGTCATGGAAGCAAGCCTATGGGTGTAAGTTGCTACCTGTGCACGTAGTCATCATGGGTTGCGGTCGAGTCGGATCTTCTTTAGCTACCGAACTTGAGGCCGCTGGTCATACCGTTTCAGTCATTGACCAAGCTCGAGAAGCTTTTAGACGTCTTGGGCCAGATTTCAAAGGACGCACGGTTACCGGTGTTGGCTTTGATCGAGATACATTATTAGAAGCGGGCATTCAAGATGCCGATGCTTTTGCTGCAGTCAGTAACGGCGATAACTCCAACATCCTGGCAGCTCGCGTAGCTCGTGAAACATATGGCGTTCAAAATGTAGTTGCAAGAATTTATGATCCAGGCCGTGCTGAGATTTATCAGCGCTTGGGCATCCCAACTGTTGCAACTGTCTTGTGGGCAACAGATCAGATTCTTCGCAGGCTCTTGCCTGAGGGCTCTAGATCTGAATGGCGCGATGCCAGCGGAACTATTCAGTTGTGTGAGATGCACCCACACAATGATTGGTATGGACGTTCGATTATATTGATAGATCAACTGACCAGCGCACGAGTTGCATTTATTACGCGCTTAGGAGTCGGCATGATTCCAGATGAACACACCGTTTTACAACAAGGCGATTTAATTCATGTAATGGTCGCCGATGAAGATATTGCACGTGTGGAATCCATGCTTGCACAATCACCGGAAGGCGATCGCCCATGAGAATAGCTATCGCAGGTGCCGGAAATGTTGGTCGCGCTATCGCGCGTGAGCTCCTTGATAATGGCCACCAGGTGCTTCTTATTGATAAAGATCCAAAGGCCTTGAAACTCGAGAGCGTTCCAGATGCCGAATGGTTGATGGCCGATGCCTGTGAGATCACTTCCCTAGATAACGCCCATCTCAATAACTGTCATGTTTTAGTTGCAGCAACCGGCGATGACAAAGCAAATTTGGTGACATCCCTACTTGGTAAAACCGAATACGGTGTTCCACGCGTAGTGGCTCGAATTAATCACCCAAAAAACGAGTGGCTCTTTGACTCCTCATGGGGCGTAGATGTTGCAGTTTCGACTCCGCGAATAATCTCTGCCCTCGTTGAAGAGGCAGTTAGCGTTGGCGATGTCGTTCGCTTATTTTCCTTTAAAAAAGGTCAAGCAAACTTGGTTGAACTCACACTGCCAGATGGCTCAGACTGCATAGGAAAGACTGTTGAAGAAATCGCTTTGCCAGATGATGCAGCCCTTGCTGCCATTGTTCGCGATGGTCGCGTAATTACCGCTAAGGCACATGAGGTATTTGCTGCCGGAGATGAACTACTTTTTGTAGCATCAACTGCTGCCGAAGTTCAGATTAAAGCCTGCTTTATCGTTTAATCCTCAGATTTATGTACTGGCGGCGCCGTCTTGATGACAAGCCATGATAAATAAGCTGCGGCAAAAAATAATGGATACCCCATCGCTAAGTTAACGCTGCCTAGAAGATTAACGTTTCCACTTCTGTAAATTGGATACTGAACTGCGATACGAGCAAAAAACATTGCGACCCAAATCCAACTGGCCTTGATGTAAATAGCCTTGCGTGCAGGGTCAAGTCGCCACAAGAAGTTCTCTCCCAATAGTGGGCCGAGTACAACTCCCAGCAATGGCCACCCCACCAGATTGCCGATCAAATATGCGCTGCCATAGGCAAGGTTTGTAAGAAGTTTAGGAATATAGAAATCAGATGCATTACCGCTCTTATTCGCAAAGTATGCACAAATCAAAACTCCTAATACGCCAGAAACCGCGTGCTGAACTGTGTCTTTGCGCGCAAGTCGAATTATTGCCAATATGGCAGAGAGAATGACAGCTGACGTCAGAGCGTTCTTTAAATCCTTATCAAGATTAAAAACAATCAAAAATACAACTGCAGGTAAGCCTGAATCAATCAGACCCTTCTTACCGCCTAAGGCCTGCATTACTTTGTCGCGGTCCACATTATGTTCGCTCATGAGCTCCCCGTTGATCCAAATCCACCATCTGCCCGGCTTGATCCAGGAAGAGTAGAAACTTCTATAAAACGCGCGTGCTCAACGCTTTGAATCACCAGTTGGGCGATTCGATCACCCTTTGTAAAACTGACGGCAGTCGTAGGATCTAAGTTAATGAGAATGCATGAAATCTCACCGCGATATCCAGCATCAATTGTTCCAGGGGTGTTAAGCAGAGTAACTCCATTTTTTAAAGCAAGACTTGAACGTGGATGAACAAGGGCAACATATCCGGGTGGCAGTGCAATGCTAATGCCAGTTGGTATGAGGGCGCGCTCCCCCGGTTCAAGGGTGAAATCAATCCTTGTTGTTAAATCTGCACCCGCATCCCCTGGCTTTGCATATGTAGGAAGGCTTACTTCTGGATCCAAGCGTGTAATCAGAACGTCGATGGCTTTCATTCTTATGGATTAATCTCAAAATCAGGATCGACAAATGCCAACAGCTCTGGATTCTTAGAAATATGTTCTAAGTATTCCTTTGGCGCATTAGTCAGAAAATGATCCATCGGAACGATGACATAGAGCGCTGCTGCCCGTAGAGCGATAGGGCCATCGGGTGAGTTCAAACGTCCTTCTGCGCTTCCATATACCTTGCGATTTACTTGGCCCGTAATCCGTGCAGAGATATGCAGCGTTGAACCCAGTGGCACAGGTTTTAAGAAATCAGTTTCAAGTCTGGCTGTAACTGCTGGTGCACGTAGTAACCACATCAACTTTCCCAAAGCTTCATCAAAGGCTAGCGATAGCAAACCACCATGAGCCAAACCTGGAGCACCTTGATGATCTTCGGTGACTGTGAACTGCGCAGTGATATTTACGTTTTCACCAACATAGGCAACTAAATGCAGCCCCGTTGGATGAAGTTCTCCGCAACCAAAGCAGTGCCCAAAGTGTGATGGAATTCGCGAACCGACTGGTGGCGCCTTTGGGTGACGCTCTGGAATTAGTGCACCCTCTGGAGGCGTCGTGCTAGCGATGCGACTCATAATGTAAGCCTATCCGATACGGTAACGCCTATGCGATACCGAGAAGTGATCCGTATGCCACTGTGGCTCTTATCTCTGATCTATCTCTTCTTCTTATCCTTCGTTATGTCTATCTGGGTCTCACTAGGTGATCTCCCAGCGCTGATCGCTGTGTGTGCGCTATCGGGGCTCTTAGTAATCCTTGCTGTGAAGTCGGCCTTAGTCATTGAGGTCGATGAGGTCGAACTCAGAGTTGGCAATGCTCATATCGAGCTTGAGTATCTAGATGCAACGATTTCGTTGAGTACCGATGACATGAAAAGAATTCGTACGCGCGATGCCAATCCATCGGCATTTCTAGCAATTCGTTTTTGGAATGCACATGGCGTAAAAGTTGAGCTCAATGACATTCGAGATTCAACGCCTTACTGGCTAATTACAAGTAAGAAGAGTCAAGAGTTAGCACAACTGCTTAATTCGTTAAAAGCTTAGTTGCACTCTTTACAAACGGCCTTAGCGCCCTCACCTTTAGCAAGTTGAGTAATGTGATGAACCAAGAAACAGCGAGAGCAAGTGAACTCATCGACCTGTTTTGGAACTACACGAACAGTTAACTCTTCACCTGATAAATCTGCACCAGGAAGTTCCAGAGTCTCGGCGGCCTCTGCTTCGTCAACATCTATTTGACCGGATTGAGCATCGACACGTTTGGCTTTTAACTCTTCTAACGACTCTTCGTGGAGTTCTTCATCAGTTTTTCTGGGAGTGTCGTAATCTGTTGCCACTGCTCTCACCTCTTTTCCATTACCTAGATATTTCGCTGACCAACAATTCTCTTTCCCTGCGGGCGCATCATGACCTATTGAGGCCGAACTAGTTGATATAACCCGCGGCGTGTCGGGGTTATTCCCCCCTCACCTGGGCGATGTCTATCGCCTGAGCTAGTCCCGCGTCAACTCGGGCGTGAATTGCTGTGCCCTCTGCCACATACTCCTCGGAAAAGATCTCCCCGTGCTCATGGATAGCGTGAATCAAATCTCCACGGTCATACGCGATGATCGTTTTGATTTCGATGCTTGGACGAGGCAGCGAACTTTCAATGGCATGGACAAGTGCTGCCACCCCAAAACCTGTTCTAACTGAAAATGCAAAACTATTGGGCTCTTTACGCAAAATATCCATGACGGTCTGCGGATCTGCGATATCTACCTTATTAACTGCGATGATTTCCGGGATATCTCCCCCACCGATTTCAGTGATTACTTCACGCACTGCGCGAATCTGTTCAAATGGATCTGAATGTGATCCATCAACAACATGAACGATCACATCTGCGCCAGCTACTTCTTCTAGCGTTGATTTAAAGGCATCGATTAATTGATGTGGCAGGTGACGGACGAATCCAACGGTGTCAGTTAATGTATAAACACGTCCATCACTCGTTGAAGATTTTCGAACCGTTGGATCAAGCGTTGCAAAAAGCGCATTTTCAACCAAGACGCCCGCATCTGTCAGGCGATTAAGAAGAGATGATTTTCCAGCATTTGTATATCCAGCGATAGCAACTGAGGGGATATTAAATCGCTTGCGCTCTTGTCGCTTGGTATCTCGTGAGACTTTCATTTCTGCGATCTCACGGCGAAGCTTTGCCATCTTGTCGCGAATTCGGCGGCGATCTGTTTCGATCTTAGTTTCACCTGGACCGCGTCCACCAATACCAGCACCGCCTGCAGCGCGTCCGCCGACCTGACGAGATAAGGAATCACCCCATCCTCGCAAACGTGGAAGCAGATAAGCAATCTGTGCCAACTCAACTTGAGCCTTGCCCTCTTTACTTTTCGCGTGCTGGGCAAAAATGTCGAGAATTAATGCAGTTCTATCGACAACTTTAACTTTAACTTTATCTTCCAACTGGCGAAGTTGCGAGGGTGAAAGTTCTCCATCGCAAATAACCGTATCTGCCCCCGTTGCGATAACTACTTGGCGCAGTTCTTCGACTTTTCCAGAGCCAATATAAGTAGCAGGATCTGGTTTATCGCGACGCTGAATTAAACCTTCTAAGACTTCTGATCCTGCAGTTTCGGCTAAAGCTTTGAGTTCAGCTAAAGAGTTTTCAGCCATCAACGATGTTCCCTCAGTCCAAACACCAACCAGCACTACGCGTTCAAGTTGTAACTGTCGATACTCTGCCTCGGAAATATCTTGCAGTTCGGTTGAGAAACCTTTGACGCGACGAAGTGCATGGCGCTCAGAAAGCTCTTGGGTCGGATCAACTAGCTCGTCAATTTCTCCAGAATCATATTCGGCGGCTACTCGGGCGCTCTCGCGCATTAAAGCTTCGAATTCATCACCAGGTGGATTCTTAGGCAAGGAGAAACTCCGTTATATCTACATCTTTAACGAGAACTGCAGGGCCAATCAGCGTTGCATTTGAATGTGCATCTATCGATACCTCAAGACGGCCACCCGGTGGGTTGATAAACCACCTTGCAGGTAAGCCCTCCTTGCTATGAAGTACTGCGGCAAGTGCTACTGCGCATGTTCCAGTTCCGCACGAACGAGTCTCGCCACTTCCACGTTCATATACGCGCATCGCAACTTCGTGGTCACCAGTGATTTGTACAAACTCAACATTGACTCCCTCAGGATATGAATCGCGTGGCCGCACAACTGGCGCTTCGTTCATAGGCCCCACCTGACTCATGTCATCGACAAAAACAACGGCGTGGGGATTGCCCACACTGATGTTATAACCATTCCAAATATGACCGTTTGTTGCGGCAGTAATAGCTTCGCCTTCATCGCTGACTTGGCCCATATTTACCGAGATATCTCCAGTCATGGGTACTCGAAGATGCTTCAAACCATCTCGCGTGTTAATTGCAAAAATACCTTCAGGAACATGTCCACGCTCCACTAAGTAGCGTGCCATAACGCGGATTCCATTTCCGCACATTTCAGCAAGTGAACCATCAGCGTTGCGATAGTCCATAAACCATTTGCCATCCCTTTTAACAATGCGAATCAAGCCATCCGCACCAATTCCTGTGGTTCGATTACAAATTGCCGCTGTTTGGGCAGTTGTTATCGAGTGAATGTCTTCAGGGTCAAAGACCAGTACGAAATCATTTTCAGTACCGTGTCCATAGGTTGCAATCATTGAGTTCAGTTTATCTTCTCTAAGTGATTTAGCACGGTCTCAAATCGTTCCTGAACTGGTGAAATCCATGTGATACGCGCATCCCGTGAGAACCACGTCTCTTGTCTGCGCGCATATTGTCTAGTTGCACGCTTGGTGTCTTCTCGCGCCTGTTCTTCAGTCATTCGACCTTGCAGAAAAGCAATGATCTGCGAGTAACCCAACGCTAACTGGGCGGTTCGTGCATCGGTAATGCCAGCGGCGAGAAGTGACTGGACCTCGGCAACAAAGCCTTGCTCCCACATGCGATCTACTCGGGCGCTTATTCGTACATCCAGACTCTCGCGATCCATCACTAAACCGAATTGGCGCGCATCGGGATATCGAGTGCTCTCTTCTCGCGGTAGGTTTGCAGTGAAAGGCTTACCTGTTATTTCAATTACTTCTAAAGCGCGAATAACTCGACGAGCATTTGCTCTATCAATTGCGATTGCCGCAGCTGGATCTAACTTTTCCAACCTTTCGAACATGGCATTAAGTCCGATTCTTTCCAACTCAATCTCTAAACTCTGTCGTACTAATGGATCAGTATCTGGAAAGTTAAGTTCGTCTAGAATCGATTTAATGTAAAGCCCTGTGCCACCCACAATAACGGGACGTTTTCCTCGCGATTCAATGTCACCAATGGCTGCTCGTGCCTCCTCTTGATACCAAGCCACCGTTGAGTCCTGATTGACATCTAAGACATCTAGTAAATGATGGCGGACTCCTTGTCGCTCATCCACACTCAATTTAGCTGTACCGATATCCATGCCTTTATATATCTGCATGGAATCCGCGTTAATAATCTCGCCATCAAATCGCTGTGCAAGGGCTATTGCTAAATCGCTCTTACCTGTGGCAGTAGCACCGCATATAACAATAATGCTCATCTAGAAATTGCCGGCATTCCGAGCATTGTCACCTTAGCCGCCGTCTCTTTGGTGCGCAGTTCATGTGAATCGCCACCGCGCGTTGCACGAACTGCTCCAGGGGTTCCGATTAAATAATGTGCCGACGCATCAGTGATAACCACATCTACTTCATCTCCTGGGCGAGCAAGTGCAGCATTATCAAAATGAACTAGGCGGAAATCCTCGCTACGACCAGTGAGTCGGGCCTGAGCTTCATCGCGGCGTCCTTCATAGTCGCCCACGAGAACTTTGAAACTCTTACCAACAGCTTCTTTATTCACTGACAGAGAAATTTCTTGTTGGTGATTGTGTAAGCGGGTATAGCGCTCTCCAACAACATCAGCTGGTACTTGATCAGGCATCGTTGCAGCGGGTGTTCCTGGGCGAATTGAATACTGATAGGTATATGCCGCTGCAAATCTTGCTTGGCTACATAAATCTAGCGTGGCTTGAAAATCGGCCTCTGTCTCCCCCGGAAAACCAACGATGATGTCCGTAGTAATCGATGCATGTGGCATCGCAGTTCGGACGCGATCGAGAATTCCCAAATATCTATCGGTGCGATAGGAGCGGCGCATTGTCTGAAGAATTGCATTTGAGCCAGATTGCAGTGGCATATGCAAGTGGGGCATGACATTAGGTGTTTGCGCCATTGCATCAATCACATCATCCGTAAAATCACGCGGATGCGGTGACATAAAACGAACTCGTTCTAGGCCATCAACTTTCCCGCATTCGCGCAGCAGATTGGCAAATGCTTGACGGTCATTAAAATCCACACCATACGCATTTACATTTTGACCTAACAATGTAATTTCGATAACGCCTTGATCAACTAGTGCGCGGACTTCGGCAAGAATATCGACTGCCGATCGATCTTTTTCAATGCCGCGCAACGTTGGAACAATACAAAATGTGCACGTGTTATTGCAGCCAACCGAGACTGAAACCCAGGATGAAAAAGCCGATAACCGCCTTGCCGGTAAGGTTGAAGGAAAGTGTTCTAGGGACTCGAGAATTTCAATCTGAGACTCTTCCTCGATGCGTGCGCGCTCTAATAAGACGGGAAGTGAACCTACGTTGTGAGTGCCAAAGACGACATCTACATAAGGGGCTTTTTTAAGGATAGTCGCCTGATCTTTTTGGGCTAAGCATCCACCCACGGCGATCTGCATTAATGGATTGGCTTTCTTTATTGGAGCTAAAAAGCTTAGATTTCCATACAACTTATTGTCGGCATTTTCTCGAACTGCACAGGTATTAAATACGACGATGTCGGCTTGAACGCCTTCAGCTGCTGGAAT
Source organism: uncultured Actinomycetes bacterium (assembly GCA_903921405.1). Lineage (GTDB taxonomy): Bacteria > Actinomycetota > Actinomycetes > Nanopelagicales > Nanopelagicaceae > Planktophila. The sequence goes on along the minus strand of CAIXPV010000134.1, from coordinate 1,214 downwards.
GTAACCAGCTTCATCTAACAAGCCTGCGATTCGTTCAGAGTCGTGCACATTCATCTGACAGCCATAGGTCTGGACTGTGTAAGTGCGCGTCATGGGCTAATCGTAGGGCCTTATTTAGAGGGCAATAACTTCCATCTCAAAGGTAGAACGGTTCACAATGGCGGCGTGGTGGTTTTCTAGTGTGGACCACCCAGGTTGATTCCAGCCACTTGAGGCGAACAGGACGCCTTCTGGTGTAGATAGATACTTAATCTCGTAATAATCATCCGGCGCCCAGTCAGGCTTTCTTAGTGTGTTGTGCTCACTGACGGTCACAAAATATTCACGGTTCATAATCATGCAGTTAAGACTTGTTGTATCTCCATGAGCTTTTATTATTGTAAGAGCGGATTTAATTCCTTCGATTAAGCCATGCTTATCAATTTCAGTCATCACAAGATAGAAATATCGCTCACTGTCTGTGTCACCAATAATCAATGGTGCATAGTGTGGATCTATAAAGGGCGCTATTGCATCAGGAGGAAAAATCGACCCATTGTGAATAAACGAATAGTCTCCATACATAAATGGGTGCGTATTGTTTTCGCTAATAGATAGTCCCTTAGTGGCCCAGCGCAAGTGCAGCAATGCACCATCGGCGCTATTGCTGGCAACGGTTGTATCAAAGCTGGCACTTGTCGCCGCAGATTCGACCTTCTTCTCAAGCACGGTATGGGCACCGGATTTATCCACAGTTGACAACCCCCACCCATCGCAATGAACCGAGGACAACGCCACAAAATCTGAAAATTCATCTCCTACTAGCGCTGGAAAAGAGGTTTTGGCTGGCGACACGTAGCCCATTAATCGGCACATTCTGAGTCAAACCCCTATCGCTTAAGTCACACTATGAGGTAGAAAGGTTACCCCAGAGTCTCAAGGAGGAGTACATCTTGGCAATCACAAATGACGACGAAAAACGTTTAGCAGAGCTTGGATACAAACAAGAGCTAAACCGTAGCTGGTCTGGTTTCTCAAACTTCGCAATCTCTTTCTCGATTATCTCCATCTTGGCCGGTTGCTTCACAACCTTTGCCCAGGCATGGAATAACGGCGGCCCCGTTGCAATCTCAATCGGCTGGCCGATCATCTCGCTATTCATTCTCATTATTGGTTTTTGTATGTCAGAGCTCGCCTCTGCCTATCCGACATCAGGTGGAATTTACTGGTGGGCA
>CAIXPV010000133.1 GCA_903921405.1 uncultured Actinomycetes bacterium | reverse complement strand
TAATCCATATGCACATCTGCGCACACCAATAACCGTAGAAGAAGTTTTGGCAACCAGAACACTGGCGTGGCCTATAAAGCTTGGCGATGCATGTCCAGCCTCTACTGGCGCAGCCGGTGTGGTTTTAGTGTCCGAGCGCTATGCAAAGGAACATAATATTAAGCCAGCGTGGATTCGCGGGCTTGGACAAAATACTGAGACATTTTGGATGGGTGCACGAGTAGGCGAAAAGGCGTTCGGCGACCACGCCGATGCCGATGCTCTTGGACGTGCCTTTGATACTGCATACGAGCAGGCAGGTATCACTGATCCAGTCAATCAAATTGATGTTGCAGAAATTTATGCACCATTTTCAAGTGTTGAACTACACGTCATTGAAGCGGCCCGTCTTGCAGAAAAAGGCAAGAGCCCTGAAGGTCTGCGAAGCGGTAAATTCACATTGGGGGGTGAAGGACCAGTGGTCAATCCATCTGGTGGCACCTTGTGCACGAATCCAATCGCAGTAACCGGAACGATTCGTGTGGGCGAGGCAGCAAATCAAGTTCTAGGACGCTCGGGTGCGCATCAGGTAGCGGGTGCACGAGTTGCAATAGCAAGTGCGATCGGTGGAGATCACCAATTTTATTCAACCATGGTCTTGTGTAGTGATCTAGAGGAGATTAACAAATGACAACTGAAATAAATGCCGATGCACCTGCACAATCAGAGCGCTTTTATGAGCAGACATGGGACCTGCAGTACAAACATGCACTGGGCCATACGGTTTCTCGCTTCTTAGATGGCTTAGCTGAAGGCACAATCTGGGGTCGTCGTACAACCGATGGTCGCGTCTTAGTTCCTGCTCGCTCCTATGATGACATTACGCATGAAAAAACCGGCGAGTGGGTAAAGGTTGCCAATAAAGGTGTCATTGAAATGTCTACCGTGGTCTATGAAGCCTTTAACGGCTTGCCTAAGCCACCATATGCCCTTGCCTATGTAATGCTCGAAGGTGCAGATACAGCCCTTGTAGGTTATGTCAAAGGGTTAGATTTGAGTGTTCAAAAAGATGCGATAGCGGCGCTAAAAATTGGGAGTCGCGTGAGAGTCTGTTTTGCGAAATCGCCCACCGGCACAGCCGCTGACTACTGGTTTGAACTAGATGCTACTAGCTAGTAATTAAACTAGGTTACTGGGATTTATCACAAAATAACGTAATTTTATAATCCCGAAAAGCAGGTGAAACTAATTTTCGGATTCACGCAAGAGCATTGACGGCTTTTCGAACCTTCGCTTACGCTCTTAATGTTTGAAAGCTCGTTTGCAAACGTTTCATTCCTTGATGTATGAATTGGAGAAAAAGTGAAAAAGTCAATCAGTCTTTCGATTGCGATTGTTGCAGTCTCGGCGTTAACGATTGGAATGGCTCCTCAGGCTAGTTCTGCAACTGCAAAGCCTGCAAAGCCTGCAGTTGGCGCAACTTGCGCGAAGACCAATGCCAAAGCAGTTGCTGCAAACCAGAGTGATCTCATTTGCACAAAAGTTGGTACGAAACTTATTTATCAGATCTTTATTCCAAAGGGCCCAATTAAGATTGGTTTCTCTGCAGCAGTAACTGGAACAAATGCACTTCTTGGTCAAAGCTACCGTGGTGGCGTTGCCTTTGCAGTGAGCCAAATTAATGCTGCTGGTGGAATCGCTGGACATACCATCGACCTTGTAACAGCAGATGGTGGCGACACAAACCCTCAGTGGGTTAACTCAATGAACGTACTTGCAGAAGAGAAGCCAGTAATGATTATTGGGCACCCACACAGCTCAGCTCTTCTTGCTCAAAGCGACATGATCAACAAGATCGGCGTACCCTACTTCTTCTCTGGTGGATCAGTTGCACTGACACAGGAGAAGTTGAAGAATCCTTGGATCTTCCGTGTTTCACCAAGTGATGGTATTTCAGGTGTAGCAGCAATTGATTACGCTGTTGACGAATTGAAGTACACCAAGATTGGTAGATC
>CAIXPV010000132.1 GCA_903921405.1 uncultured Actinomycetes bacterium | reverse complement strand
GTTGGTTCTGCCCTTGCTGTTCTGCTCCTTGCTATGACCGGAGTCATTTTACTGAGCACCAGACGTCGCAAGCTGGAGTTTTCCTCATGAGACAACGGGCATGGAGCGTTTCAAATCTGCCCATAATCCGACCAATGGGAATCTCCAGTTTAATTTTTCTATACTTACCGCTCATAACAGTATTGATTTTTGCCTTCAATAAATCTGAGGATGCGACAACTTGGGGTGGCTTTTCCACTCGTTGGTTTAGCACTATCTTGGAGAATACGGATTTAATTCGCTCGGCAAAAGTTTCACTCTCCATTGCCGTCCCTTGCGCATTAATCGCAGCGATGATTGCCGCCGGCCTTGCTATTGGAATGGGACGGGCAACAGGGGCAGTGCAAAATGTTCTAAGAGCCCTTGTGAACGCACCGCTGGTACTTCCAGAAATTGTTACATCAGTTGGAACTCTGGCCTTCTTTTCACAAGTAGGAATACCACTTCGCTACGGCTCGCTGCTCTTTGCACATGTCGTGATGTGCGTTCCATTTGCCTTCCTACCTATACGCTCCAGACTGCGCGATTTTGATGAAAATATCTTTGAGGCCGCCAGAGACTTAGGCGCCAGCTCGTTTCGTGTGATGACAAAAATCTCTATTCCGTTGCTGGTTCCTGCACTTCTCTCCAGCGGCCTGCTCTCTTTCATCATCAGCATGGATGATTTTTTGACCTCGCTCTTTGTCTCTGGCCCTGAGACAACGACGTTACCGATCTACATATTTGGGCTCTTAAAACTGGGCGCAAGTCCAGAAGTAAACGTAATAGCCGCGCTATTGCTAATAATCCCAACCCTGGGCCTATTAGTAGGAATCACATGGACAGCAACAAGGAGGAGAAGCAATGAAGCTAGACATCAGTAAAATCACAATGGGTCGCCGAAAGCGTTTGTCGATTATCGGCGTAGCTGCAGCGGTCTCGCTACTTGTTGGAATTGCGGTTCCACAGGCACAGGCAGCTGTTGGATATCCAAAGAAGCCAGTTGGAACTGAATTAAATCTATACAACTGGAGTAATTACATTGACCCAGCTCTATTGAAGCGCTTTACTGCTGAAACCGGTATCAATGTAAATCTAGGTGTTTACGAGAGCAATGCTCAAATGTTGGCAAAGCTTGAAGCCGGTGCACGTGGATATGACATTATCGTTCCAACTGACTACATGGTTCAGATCATGGCTAAGAAGGGCTTACTACAACGTATTAAGCGCACCACATTTCCTAACGGTGCAAATCTAAAGGCAGAGTTTGCTAACCCATACTTTGACCAAGGTCGCAGTTACACGATTCCTTACCTTCATGGATTAACTGGCTTTGGGTACTTAAAGGACAAAGTCACAACAAATCCAACGACATGGAAAGAATTCTTTGCAGCTATTCCGTCTTACCCAGGTAAGACAACGATTTTTGATGACAAAAAAGAGGTCATCGATGCAGCGCTTCGTTCAATGGGATACAAGCCATGTACAAGGAGTGTTGTTCAGCTTCAAGCTGCTCAGGATTTAATCAAGTCGATTAAGCCAAGCTTGAACACAATCGCAAGCTCTGGAAACATCGGCCGTTTATCATCTGGAACATCTGTTCTTTTGATGATGTACAACGGTGCAACGTATAAGGCAAAGCTTGCTAACCCAAATGTAGTCTTCGTTTATCCAAAAGATGGAATGCCACTATGGCAGGACAACTTTGCAATTCCAGTTGGCGCTAAGAATGTTGATAACGCCAAGATATTCCTAAACTGGATGATGGATCCAAAGAACATTGCGCAGGCTTCAAACTGGGCCGGTTACAACAATGGAATCACTGGATCAGATAAGTACCTACTAGATGCTATGCAGGCAGATACTGCCTTCACTCCAACAGCTGCTCAAATGGCTCTGGGGTGTTGCTATGGCTCCATGTTCAACTGCTGTCAATGACCTTTACACAAAGGTTTGGACTGCATTTAAGGGATAAGAAAATACTTTGTGCGGCGCCTCGGATCGAGGGTTGGGGCGCCGCGCAAATTTTCTCTACATGTACTGACAACCGCAACTTATTGAGGAAGTAGGTTCTTTTCGTGCTGACCGATGGCAGAAATCAATTCAACAGCGCTGATATCACGCTGGATAATTGGAAGGATTTCCCTTTTAGCACGCATACTTTTCAGAATGTCTCGGAACTAATCCCTATCGAGAAGATAGATGGTTCAAGTAATACGCTCTTGCAATGCGATATCAGTGAGTCGATTTTGTCAGAGAGTTACATGATTCAAGGTCAGCTCACGAGCGCCGAGGAGTTTTTGAAACAGTCATATACGGATGCACTCTTAATTTGCAAGAGTGGCAGGGTTGTCTCTGAGTTTTACGCCAATGAGATGACAATGTTATCCCCACATCTCACTTTCTCGGTGAGCAAATCAATCACAGGTATCGTTGCAGGAAAAGTTCTTAAGAATTTCGATCTTAATTCAGATACTAAGATTTCTGACATCCTTGATGGAACCGAAGGCGGGGCCTATGCCGATGCCACGATTCGTCATTTACTTGATATGACAGTGAGTTTAGATTTCGATGAGAGTTACGCCAGTAAAGAAGGCGTTTACGCCAGATATCGCCAAGCAATGTTATGGATGCCTCGATTTGGTGATTCGGAGTTTTCCGATGAAGACCTAGCAAAATTCATCCTCAGTCTTCCTAAAGGCCCAGATGAGCATGGCTTTACATTCTCATATAAATCTCCGAATGCAGATTTACTAGGACTAGTTTTAGAGAAAATCTCCGGCCTTCCATTGGCTCAGTTGATCTCTGAAGAGCTTTGGATGCCACTTGGTTGCGGACCGGCGACAATTACAATTGATAGCAAGAAAATGGCACGTACGGCAGGTGGACTTAGCTGTTCGATTCAAGATTTAGTCATGGTCGGTGAACTGATGCGCGGTGGTGGAATTCATGGTGGGGCTGCATTACTTAATCCCATGTGGGTCGTTGATACATTTACTGGCGGCGACAAAGCGGTGTGGTCGCGCGGGGAGTTTGCAGATAGTTTTCCTGATGGCAGCTATCGCAACCAGTGGTATGCAATAGGTGAGGGCGTCTTGTGCGCCATTGGTATTCATGGTCAGTGGATCTATATAGATGCTGCCAAAGAAGTGGTGATTGCCAAGTTTTCATGCCAGCCAACTGCCGATGATGATGATTTAGATCGTAAAACCCTTGATTTCTTTAGAGGAGTTGCTAACGGTTTTTAATCTCATCGGCACGATCTTTGAGCATGAATGCTGGTATTTGGTCTAATGGGGCCGGTACTTGCACCCACTGCTCCCCAGAGAATTCTTCATCGTTCCAAAAACTAACCCACTCTCCCTTGGGTAAATAAATATTCTGAGTAAGTACCCCTGGCTGTGTAACAGGGGCGACGAGAATGCTTGTCCCGAGCATATATTCTGATGGCACAGACCAAATCTCTGGATCATCGTAAAAATCAAAAAATATCCCAGCCATCAATGGGCGACCAGTTACTAATGCCAATTTCCCTTCGTAGGATAAGTATGGAAGTAATTCCTCACGAAGCTGTGCGAACTTCCTAAACGTTTCAAGAATAACTGGATCGTTATAGCGTCGAGCAAGGTTCCAAGGAGTTCGATCATTTGATGGAGTTT
>CAIXPV010000131.1 GCA_903921405.1 uncultured Actinomycetes bacterium | reverse complement strand
CAACCACTCCCCCCGTTATAGTTTCTGCACCATCTGGAACAGTTCAGATTACTGGACGCTTACGTCTGGACTCTTCTCTGCCTCAAGGTTCATTCTTTGCACTTCCAGAAAGTGGAACATCATTAGTGAGAGAATTAAATGCACAGTCGCGTTTGCAGACCGAGAATTTCTACATAGATTTACTCTCCGGCTCTGATCCATCGCTAACACCATCAGTCACCGCGCAGTTACCGGAGTTAAGCGATGGTCCTCATATGGCATATGCCCTTCAGTGGATATTCTTCGCCGGGCTTGTAATTTATGGCCGAATACTAATTCGGCGAGCCCGTTAAATCCTGTCGACTATAAAGATCGGCGTACAGTCCGCCAAGTGCAACTAACTCTTCATGTCTTCCACGCTCAACAATTGAGCCCTTTTCAAGAACTAGAATTTGGTCAGCGTTTCTAACCGTGCTCAAACGATGTGCAATGACAATACTGGTTCGACCCTTCAGCGCACTTTCGAGTGCAGCGTGAACTAGAGATTCATTCTCTGAATCCAGGTGAGCTGTTGCTTCATCTAGAATCACCACTGATGGTGATTTCAATAGTAGCCGCGCAATCGCCAGACGTTGTTTCTCTCCACCCGATAAACGATGACCGCGCTCTCCAACCATGGTGTCTAAACCATTTGGCAAGGATTCAATCAAACTCCATATTTGTGCCGCCTGACAAGCTGCTTTCATCTCCTCTGCAGTGGCATCATCTTTTGCATAACGTAGATTTTCGGCGATAGATTCGTGGAATAAATGCGCATCTTGCATCACGACGCCAATGGAGCTGCGCAGTGACTCCATTGTTAGATCACGGATGTCATGCCCATCTATTGTGATGGCACCGCTCGTTACATCATAGAGGCGTGGTATCAGTGCGCTAATAGTTGTCTTGCCTGCACCGGATGGTCCTACGAGTGCAGTCAGGGTTCCTGGCTCAGCAACAAAACTTAGATTCTTTAGGACCTCACCACTTTCAACAGTCTCGGGTTTAGCCGCAGACTCAAGGGAGGCTAAGGAAATCTCATGTGCTCGAGGATAAGCAAAACCAACATTGTCGAACACTAATCGTGGATTCTTACTTTCATAAGTAATTGCACCTTCACGATTTTTAACCATTGGCTCAAGATCTAGAACTTCGAAGACTCGTTCAAAAGAAACTAGTGATGTCATAACATCGATTCGAACGTTTGAAAGTGCGGTCAAAGGTCCGTAAAGTCTGGCTAAGAGTGCGGTAATCGCAAGCAGGGTTCCTACCGTTACTTTTCCGCTGATAGCTAGGTGTCCACCGATGCCGTAGGCAAAAGCTGTCGCAATTGCCGCAACACTTGTTAAAGCGATAAAGAAAAGGCGATTGAGCATTGCACTCTTTATTCCAATATCTGCAACACGTCGGGCCTTGGCGCGAAAGTGTTCACGCTCGCGAGCTGGTTGACCATAGAGAGAGACCAACATGGCACCCGATACATTGAAACGCTCAGTCATGGTGCTAGACATCTCAGCGTTAACGTTGAAGGACTCCCGAGTAAGTGCCTGCAACTTGCGTCCAACCCACTTCGTTGGAATAAGGAAAGCTGGAAGTAAGAGGAGTGAAAATATGGTTATCTGCCAAGACAAAATCATCATTGTTATGCCGACGAGTAATAAGGAAACCACGTTGCTAACGACTCCCGAGAGTGTGGCTGTGAAAGCCTGTTGTGCGCCTATGACATCTGAGTTGATACGAGAAATTAAAGCGCCAGTTTGCGTCCTGGTAAAGAAAGCAATCGATTGCTTTTGAACATGCCCGAAAACCAGTGACCGCAAATCATAAATTAGACCCTCACCGATACGTGAGGAAAAATAGCGCCCTAACATACTGACGCATGCATCGGCTATCGCCAATAAACCAACCAAAATAGCTAATTTTGTGACTAAAGCTGGATTCTTAGGAATGACACCATCATCTATTAAACGAAGCAACAGAAGAGGTGTTGTCACTACAAGTGCTGCATCAATAACAACTGTTATTAAGAAAATGATGATGCTAGTTCTATACGGCTTAGCGAAGTTGAATATCCGTTTAACTGTCCCCGGCTTTAGTTTTTGCTCTTTAACCGATGGGTCAGCAGTCATGGACCTATGGGTCATCCAAGCGGCGTGATTAGACATGGCTCTACCTTAGGCAGTTGAGCATCAAACAGTAAATCCAAGGGCGCGCAGTTGATCACGGCCATCATCTGAAATTTTGTCAGGGCCCCAAGGTGGCATCCAGACCCAATTGATCTTTACATCACTTGTCATGCCTGCAAGTGCTTGGCGTGTTTGATCTTCAATGACATCTTGCAAGGGACAGGCAGCTGACGTGAGAGTCATATTTAGAATTGCAATGTTTGCTTCATCAACCATGACGTCATAAATCAAACCCAAATCAACAACATTGATCCCTAGCTCTGGGTCAACGACATCTTTCATCGCCTCTGTTACATCTTCTACGCTCGTTGGCATTGCTCTCCCTTTATCAACGGTTGATTCTATTGTGCTTGTGCCTGGATTGCCGCATCCTTAAATGCCATCCAACCCAATAAAGAACATTTAACTCGGCCTGGAAACTTTGATACCCCTGCAAAAGCAACTGCATCTTCAAGAATCTGCGGATCACCTGCAGATGTTCCTTTACTTGCCATTAAATCTGCAAAGGATTTTGTGATTGTCCCTGACTCTTCCAGGGTCTTCCCGGTCAATAGATCAGTCATCATGGAAACGCTTGCCTGGGAAATAGAACAGCCCTGACCTTCCCACGTCAACGATGAAATGACACCATCTTCCAAAATAATATTTAGAATAATCTCATCACCGCAGCTTGTATTAACATGGCTTACTTGTGCAGTAAAGGTAGGGCTCAATCCTTTGTGCTGAGGGTGCTTATAGTGATCCAAAATCACTTCCTGGTATAGCGAATCTAACTCCATTAGAATCTCCCAAAATATTTCTGTGCGCCAAGTATCGCATCAACTAACGCATCGCAATCAACCTCATCATTGTAAACATAGAGCGAAGCACGTGTAGTGGCTGGGACCAGCATGCATTTAGCTAACGGCCATGCGCAATGGTGTCCCGTTCGAACTGCAATACCTTGACTATCTAAATACTGACCAACATCATGTGGGTGAATGTCATCAATCGTGAATGAGACAGTGCCTCCGCGCAACAGCGTATTCGTTGGACCAACAATTCGAATTCCTGGAATCGTCTTCATTTTGTCTAGTAAATACCCCGTTAACTCAACCTCATGCGCATGAACTTCATCCATGCCAAGTCCGCTCAGATAATCCAACGCTGCTCCAAGACCGACGGCCTGTGCCATGTTAGGAACGCCAGCTTCAAATTTTTGTGGGACTGGTGCCCACGTTGCACTAGTCATCGTCACTGTTTCAATCATCGAACCGCCAAAGAGAAATGGTGGAAGCTCATCCAGCAGGTTCATGTGTCCCCATAGAACTCCGATGCCTGTTGGTCCCAGCGCCTTGTGTCCAGAGAAAGCCAAGAAATCAACGCCAAGAGCTTTAACATCAATTCTCATATGTGGAACCGACTGGCATGCATCGAGAATTACAATCGCACCCACTTCATGGGCTCGTTTGACTATAGCTGCAAGAGGATTAATTGTTCCTAAAACATTTGATTGATGGGTAATCGACACAACCTTTGTATTGGCAGTAATAACCTCATCGATCGAGTTCAGATCTAAACGTGAATCTGGGGTGACCTTAAACCAAGAAAGTTCAGCGCCAGTTCTGGCGCTGAGTTGTTGCCAAGGAATTAAGTTCGCATGATGTTCCATTTCGGTAACAACGATTCGATCCTTAGAACTAAGTGCGAATCGATTTCCCACAGGAGCATTACCCATTGCATAAGCCAAAAGATTCAAGGACTCTGTGGCACTCTTAGTGAAGATGATTTCATCACTTCCACCAGGAGAGCCCAAGAATGTGGCCACAATAGCGCGAGCACCTTCATAAGCATCAGTGGCTTCTTCAGCTAATTGGTGGGCACCTCGATGAACCGCTGCGTTATGAAACTCGTAGAAATTACTCTCTGCCTCAATAACTGAAAGTGGCTTCTGACTTGTTGCACCGCTATCTAGATACACCAATCTCTTCCCATCGCGAATGGTGCGATTAAAGATTGGAAAATCCTTACGCACATCCGTGGGTGAGAAAGTCATTGAGTCCCTACTTGCTTACATAATCTGCATAGCCATTTGCTTCAAGCTTATCGGCCAAATCAGGACCACCCTCTTCGACAATACGTCCATTAGCAAAAACATGTACAAAATCTGGCTTAATGTATTTGAGAATTCGTGTGTAGTGCGTAATTAAGAGAACTCCTAGATTGTTGTTCTCCTTTGCGCGGTTAACGCCTTCAGAAACGATGCGCAAAGCATCAACGTCTAATCCAGAATCAGTTTCATCCAATATTGCAATCTTTGGCTTTAACAGTTCAAGTTGCATAATTTCATGGCGCTTCTTTTCGCCGCCAGAAAAGCCCTCATTCACATTTCGAGAAGCAAAAGCTGGATCCATATTAAGCGCCTCCATTGCTTCTTTTACCTCGGCTACCCACGTACGCAGTTTAGGTGCTTCTCCACGAAGTGCAGTGGCTGCAGTACGTAAAAAGTTAGATACCGATACGCCAGGAACCTCTACTGGATACTGCATCGCCAAGAACAAGCCTGCCTTAGCTCGCTCGTCTACTGTCATCTCCAACACATTGGCGCCATCTAGAGTTACTGAGCCCCCAACGATTGTGTATTTTGGGTGGCCAGCAATTGAGTAAGCCAAAGTCGACTTACCTGAACCGTTAGGTCCCATGATTGCATGGGTTTCACCTGAATTTATAGTTAGGTCAACTCCCTTAAGAATATCTACTGCTCCTGCATCAGTGTTTACTGATACCTGTAGGTTGCGTATCTCTAGTGTGCTCATCGTCTATTCCCCTAAATCTCTACCGTTACGGAGTTCGCATCGATCTTTACTTCATATGTTGCAACTGCAATATTTGCTGGCAATGTCAAAGCTTGGCCAGTTCGCAAATCAAATTCTGCGCCGTGTAACCAACATTCAATTTTATAATCAGTTACATCGCCTTCTGATAACGATGCCTCTGAGTGCGAACATGTGTCATCGATAGCAAAGACTTGATCTCCAACACGAGTAACACATATTGTCTTGCCGGACTTTTCTAACTTCACGGGTTTGCCGTGAACTAATTGATCGAGCAGAAGATCAGCCATCTAAGCACCAGCCTTTTCGAGCTCGCCGTCAATGCGATCCATCAAGCGATCTTGAATAGATTCGACCCCAATTTCGGTGATGATCTCATTGAAGAAACCTCGCACTACAAGACGACGTGCATCTTCCAAAGTGATCCCTCGCGACATTAAGTAGAACAGCTGCTCATCATCAAAGCGACCAGTCGTACTTGCATGGCCAGCTCCCACGATTTCTCCGGTTTCGATCTCTAAATTCGGAACTGAATCAGCTCTGGCGCCATCACTTAATAACAAGTTTCGGTTGAGTTCATATGTGTCGGTGCCTTCGGCAACTGCACGAATTAATACATCACCAATCCATACGGTGTGCGCATCTCTGCCAGCAAGCGCGCCCTTGAAATTAACTCGTGATTTAGCGTGTGGAACTGCATGATCAACGTGCATGCGGTGTTCAAAGAATTGACCAGCAGTTGCAAAGTAAACACCCAGCAGTTCTACGGATCCCCCCGCTGCTATGAACTCCACAGTAGGAAGGATTCTTACTACATCGCCCCCGACTGTTACGGTAATAGATTTGTAATGAGCATCTTTATCCACAACGGCATGGTGACGTGCTGCATAGACTGCCTGGGAGTCAAACTCTTGCAGAGTGATGAAAGTCAGCGAGGCCCCTGGAGCTAATGAAATCTCTAAATCCTCAGCTAAAACTGTATCGCCTGTATTTTCAAGAATCACGGTAGCTAGTGCATGAACTCCAAGGGATATACGCACTCGTGAGAGTTCGGCAGAGCTTAACTCCCCCATGCTACGGCCCAGAAAGATTGGCTCGTTGACTTCAACGTTGTCGGCAACTTTTAAGTGAGCCACGGATTCGTTCGCGCCACGGATTCGATCGATGATGATGTCATCACTGATCGCTAACGGTGCAAGATTCTCGCGATTAAAAGTGACGCCTGCTTGCAGATTTCCATTGTGTACGAGTGAGTTTCGCTCCCCTACAACAGCGGTGCCATCATGCAAACCTCGCAAACGTTTGAGAGGAGTAAAACGCCATGCCTCTTCACGACCAGTTGGCGTTAAGTAATTTGTAGTTAAGACTGACATTAACCAACTGCACCTTCCATTTGAAGTTCAATAAGTCGATTGAGCT
>CAIXPV010000130.1 GCA_903921405.1 uncultured Actinomycetes bacterium | reverse complement strand
TTAACGTCAAATGTTTCAAATGTTTCACAACGTGCAGCAATTGCAGCAGTCAGTGGAGATTTAGCTGCAGTACATGCAATGGGCGAAGCCTTTAACCGTCGGCGTAAGTTGATAGTTGATCTGCTCAATGAGATTCCAGGATTTGTTTGTCCAACTCCACAGGGCGCTTTCTATGTCTATCCATCTGTAAAAGGCGTGCTTGGAAAGACAATCCGTGGGAAAACTCCAACTACATCGGCAGAACTAGCAACGCTGTTGTTAGATGAAGTTGAAGTTGCCGCTGTACCGGGTGAGGCCTTTGGCCCCTCTGGTTACTTACGTTTTTCATATGCCACAAGCGATGCCGATATCGTTGAAGGAATTGGGCGAATCAAAGCTTTATTAACTGAAGGCTAAATCTCTATTCCAATTAGATTTACTTCGGCAACTAAAGTAATTCCAAAGGCTTGCTGAACATGATCACGCGCGCGTTTAGCTAAAGCAGCGATATCACTGGCAGTTGCAGTACCAGAATTCGTGAGCGCCAGAACATGCTTGCTAGAAATCCTTGCGCCTCCAAGTTCGTCACCTTTATGGATTCCTGAGTTTTCAATTAACCAAGCTGCAGAGACTTTTACGCGACCGTCAGTAAGAGGCCACTTTGGTGCAGAATTTGGTAGCGCATCGGCAGCCTGCTGAGAAATTATCGGGTTGGTAAAAAATGAACCGGCCGACCATGAGTCGTGATCATCTGGTGAGAGCAACATTCCCTTGTTTGCTCGCAGTTCCAAGACTGCAGATCTACAATCCACAACTGACGACTTATCACCAAGTTCAATCTCTAACTTCTTTGCTAGTTCAAGATAAGTAATCGGCGTAGTCATTTCACCGATACGCAGTTGGAATGCAACATCTAAAACAACATAGCGGCCTGGATGTTCCTTGAAATATGAGGTGCGATAAGAAAACTGACACTCGGCATTTGTAAAAGTCTGTATCGCTTTTTTCTCGCGATCATAGGTGCGAACTCGAGTGATGAACTCGCTGACTTCATGTCCATAGGCTCCGATATTTTGAATCGGAGCAGCGCCAACAGTTCCGGGAATTCCGCTGAGAGTTTCAAGGCCTGCAAAGCCACGCGAAATAGTTGTCTTAACAAAGTTGTCCCAGTTTTCACCTGCACCAATTGTTAGCGTTGCGCCACTACATGCATCGACTTCGGATTCAACGCTGTTATTTGAAATACGAATCACAGTGCCAGCAAAACCACTATCTGCCACTAAAACATTTGTTCCCCCACCAATAATAAGAATTGGGGAGTTACCAGCAGATTCAATCGCTGCAATGATTTCAGCCTCACTAGAAACTTGAACAATCGTGGTTGCCGGGCCACCCACACGAAGGCTGGTGTATTTCGATAGCTCGGTCATAGTCAAAGGTTAGCGACGTGGCGACAAAATTGCGCTCTTACCTTTAAAGCGCTCAAGAATACGGTTGAGATTCTTTGTAGCCTGAGCTTCTCGAAAGGCAGGATCGGCGTCTTCATATGCATGGTGGCGGCTAAGTTCAAGAGGTAAATCCATCTGCAATAGGCGCCCACCTGCTTGGCGAATCTTTAGTGAGAGCTCAACATCGGCGTATTGAAAATAAACGGCACGAAGATTAAATCCACCAGTCTCTAAAACTGCTTCCCGATTAAAGGCCATAAAGAATGAATGCAGAACATCGACTTCTCCAGCACCACTGTCTGTGACACTGCGCCACTCATCATCAACATTGATTAAGCCCCCACGCCAACCAACTGCAACGAACTCAGCTTTTTCTAACTCAGCGATCGCGGGCGATAGCGCATCGCCGGTGAAACGTGTTGCTGGGTCGATGACCACAACATACGTACTTTGTATTTTTTGTAGCAGCGCATTTGCACAATCACCCCAGCTGGCGCCAGGTTGGACTGCGAACAAGTACGTTCGCGAATCCATTGCTTGTACTAATAGACCTGGGTCGCCGATTGAAAGGATTACCACGCCGCAATCGCTGTGTTGCTTAATCAAATTAACACTAATGAGGGCATCTTCACTGAAACCATCAACGATTAGTGCGACAGTTACTTCTTTCTCTAAATCAATGGGGCGGATGTCACGGGCAAATGCCAGAGTTATGAAAGCGGCTTTTTCATTGAGTTCATACCCATCGGCAACATCGACTACTTCATAGCCGGCTTGCGCAATCAGATTTCGTAACCTGTCAGCAAGGGGGAAATCTTTAGCTTCTCGCGCGTGTATGCGTGCATCTGCTAATTCAATGACTGAATCTGGCGCGCTCATTTAGTGACTACTGCTTTGGCCATTCCTAATACTTTGACTCCTGCCGATGTCGCAGTAATTTCTACCTTAATGCGATCGCCATTGATCTCAACTACTGTTGCATTGACCGTTAAATCGACGCTCTCATGAGCAGGAACAATAACTGGCTTTATAAATCTAGCCGAGAACTCATTTACATTAGCTGGGTCACCCGCCCAGTCGCTGATGTACTTACCAACAAGGGCCATGGTTAACATTCCATGTGCAATGACATTTGGAAGTCCAACCGATAAAGCAAACTCTTCATTTTGATGAATTAGATTCTGATCACCACTGGCATCGGCATATGCCTTAAGTAAGGCGCGATCGATTGAGAACACATGCTCATTTAATACTGTGCCGATTTCAATCATCCGCGCACCACCAAAGTTGACCATGAAGAAACAACTAATTCAGATCCATTATGTAAATCAGATCGCACGGTGATAATTTCATTTCCGGCAGCAACTCTTAGAGTCTCAATGGTCGCTGAACATGTAAAAGTATCGCCGGCAACAATTGGCCGATAGATTTCAAACTTCTGATCGCCGTGAACAAGGCGAGTCCAATCAACTCCAACCTCTGGCTGCGTCAGAATCGATTCATACTGTGACAGCGAGATACGAATAGAAAAAGTTGGAGGAGCTACCGATGTTTTAGTTTCGCCAATGACGGTAGCAAAAGAATCAATCTCAGATTGTGTAACGGTAATGAGATCTGCACCTTCAAAAGTGCGCCCGACAGAATCGGGATTGATCATTAGCGGGTTTCGCGGTGAAGCGTTGACAACTTGCAACGTGGACAGAACTTCTTGAGCTCCATACGGTCTGGATCGTTGCGGCGGTTCTTCTTTGTAATGTAGTTACGTTCTTTGCAATCAACGCAGGCCATGGTGATCTTTGGACGTACGTCCGCGCTCTTACTTGCCATGGTCTTACTCCTTCATTGGTTATCGAGGGGCTTAGGTTACCCGAGGCCTCTCAATGCGCGAAATTCGCGCGGGTCGAACTAGTAGCGGGAGCGGGATTTGAACCCACGACACAGCGATTATGAGCCGCTTGCTCTACCAAGCTGAGCTACCCCGCCAGGGGTGTGCTTTGAAAAGATCCGACTTCTAGTGAAGGAGCTCTTTTCGAGCCCCCCACCGGAATCGGACCGGTGACCTTTTCCTTACCATGGAAACGCTCTACCAACTGAGCTAGGGGGGCGCTAATTGAATGCTGAGCGTACAGGCAGGTACGGCCTTTCGATAAATCCTTTTCTTACTGGCCAGGAATTAGCGTGATTTTGCCGCTGGTTTGGCGGGCCAACATCACTTGGTGGGCCTTAGTTGCCTGACTTAATGGAAAACTCATTGCAACGACTGGATGTAGCTTTCCCGATTTCACTAACTCAAAGAGCTCGGCAATGACATCGTTCATTAACTCTTTGCTGCCAAAGCAGTGTGAAAGCCAAAAACCTGTGATGGTTTTGGATCCACCCATCAGCGATCCTGGATGAATTGGTGTGGGCGCGGTGCGAGATGCCATTCCGTAAGTTATTAAACGACCAAATGGTGCAAGAACTTCCAAACTCTGATCAAATGTTGTTCCTCCAACCATCTCTAAAACTAAATCAACGCGCTTGCCACCATTTGCACTCTTGATTGCACCAGCTAAATCGTCAACGGTTGCATCTACAACTACATCTGCGCCTAATGAGGTTGCAAGCTCACGCTTTTCTGGCGTCGATGCAACTGCGATTACTTTTGCACCCCACATCTTCGCAAGTTGAATTGCAATTGTTCCTACTCCGCCAGCAGCTGCATGAATCACAACGCTCTCACCTGGCTTTACATGTCCGACAGTCTTTAAAATATGCCACGCAGTTGAGCCTTGAACTAGCATGCACAACGCTTGCGAATCACTTACACCGTCAGGAATATCAATCATCGCTGCTGAATATGCCAAAGCTTTCTGTGCATATCCCCCGCTTGCAACGGGTGCCAACACACGTCGACCCGATGCAGTTGTTCCAACTACTTCAATGCCCGGAACTAGTGGAAGAGTTTGAGGAGATAGGTATGAGTTTTCAGTTTGATGTGTATCGGCATAGTTAATTCCTATAGCGCTCACATCGATAACTTCTTGGCCTTCACCGGCTATGGGATCTGGTAAATCAACTAAGTGCATAGAGTCTGGACCACCGAATGCGGTGATCTGAATTGCTTTCATGTTTATCCTTTAGTTGAACCGAGAGTGAGGCCAGATACGAACTGCTTACGTAATACAAAAAAGAGAATTACAGTTGGTGCAGCCACAATTATCGCTCCTGCTGCCAAGAGGTTGAAATCCGTGATGTATTGGCCCTGTAACTGGCGCAAAGCTGAGGTCACGGGTCGCTTTGAGTCCTGTGACATCAAAATCAATGCCCAGAAGAAATCATTATAAATCCAGCAACTCATCAACACTCCGAGAGCTGCTAAGGGCGGCCGCAATAATGGCAACATGACATTCCAGTAGTGCCTAAACACTGATGCGCCATCAATAATTGCTGACTCTGAAATCTCTTTTGGAACTGTCTTCATATAAGACGACAGCACGAAGGTAGCAAATCCAACTTGGAAAGCTACATGCACCAAAATAATTCCAAGATAGTTGTTATAAAGCAAAGATCGATTGCCAAACAAATCACCAATCTTTATATACAACCAAAATACAGGTATATATGTCAAAACAATTGGCAGCATATTTCCTGCAGTGAATAGCAATAAGAGACTCAAATTAAATCTAAAAGAGTATCGTGAAACTACAAATGCAATTAAAGAACCTAAGAAGAGTGTTAATACAACCGCAGGAATTGTTACGTAAAGAGTATTTAAGAAATAATGCGTTAATCCCATTTTACGAAATGCAGTGAAGTAATTATCTAAATTTAAATGCCTAGGCCACGAAAATACACCATTTGAAATAATGTCATTGTAGGGACGCAAAGAAGTCCAGATAGTCCAAAGAATAGGAAAAATCCAAACAAAAGCAAAGAATCCAATAAAAGCGGAGATGAAATTGTCTTTAACCTTTTGTTTATTGCGGTATTCCTTGTTTTGCACAATGGAAGAACTCATTTGAGATCCTCCTTGAATACACTTCGTAAATATAGAAGAATCGGTCCTACGCAAAGCACTAATAAAATTACTGCATACGCAGCACCCTTCATTGAAATTCCCTGGCCAGCAAAGTTTTGGAAGACCAAGATATTCAGAAGTGGCCAAGCAGTGCTTGTTCCATAAATAATATATACGAGGTCGAACGCTCGAAGCGACTCAATAATCGTAATCACAACAATAATGATGTTTACCGGCCGCATGGTCGGTAAAACTATCTTCCTAAAAGTCTGCCATTCAGTAGCCCCGTCAATTGCCGAAGCTTCACGTAGAGATGGATCTACCGA
Source organism: uncultured Actinomycetes bacterium (assembly GCA_903921405.1). GTDB lineage: Bacteria > Actinomycetota > Actinomycetes > Nanopelagicales > Nanopelagicaceae > Planktophila. The sequence continues at coordinate 22,988 of CAIXPV010000130.1, read as the reverse complement.
TTTTAAGCCTGCCAAATACAGCAACATGATGTACCCGATGTGACGCCACGAAGCAACGCCCATGATCACATATGTATTAATACTGTAGTTACCCCAAATGGATACCGCATTACTTATGTCTCTGCCCATAAGGCCTTGAACAAACCCGCCAGGTTGAAACATAAAATTCCAGATAATTCCGATGATAGCTAAGGATAGAACCACAGGAATATAGAAAACTGTCTCAAAGAGTTTGTGACCTTTAATCTTACGATCAATTTGGTACGCCAAGAGGATTCCCAGTGGCGTAGCAATAAATGTGAACCACAAGAGCCAAATTGCGTTATTTTTTAGAGCCTCATAAAAAACTGGTGTTCCAAAAAATATATTTCTGTAATTAGCTAAACCGGCCCACTTAATATCGCCAACATTTATGCCATTCCAATAAGTGAAAGATAAGATGATTGTGATTAACGCCGGAAGCCAAAGAAAAATAATTTGCATCAGTGTAGGAATACCTATAAAGGCTGCAAGTGTAAAGCGATCGTTTCTAGAAAGAGAACGACGCCTGCGAATATTCTTATTCGCAGGCGTCGTTTTCATTTCTTTACCTTAGCCTAATCCGTTAATTAAAACGACTTAGAGCGCAGGAAGTGCATCCCATTGAGCTTGGACATTTTCAAGAATCTTTGTGACATCTTTTGGATTCTTGAGGAAACTCTGGAGTGCTGGACCAACAACTGGACCAGCAAAATCACCGCGCGTATCGCGGTCCAAGAAGAAGCCAATGTTCTTAGCTGCGCCAAGAACTGCAAGCTTCTGCTTATTGAATGCATCGTATGTCGAAGTATCAAATTCACTGCTGATATAAATGCTTGTATCGCCAGCGGCAACTGCAGCATCAATACCTTCTTTTGATCCCCAGAACTCTGCAAGATCTTTTCCGCCTTCGACATTCTTACCGTTTGCTGCAACTGAAACACCATCAAGTGGCGCATCGATTGAGTCAATACCGTGCTCTGGGTTGATTTCTGGGAATGGAACGATCCACAAATCATCGTAATCTGCTTGCGACTTGGCAAGGAAATCATTTGCAAACCATGAACCCATCATCATTGCTCCGGCCTTCTTTTGGAGCAATAGGTCGCGGCAACCATCCCATTCGATATCAAGGAAGTTCTTATTCATGAATGGAATCAATTGACCCATATGAGTGAAGACGTCTAATACTTTTGCGTCAGTCCACTTCTCTTTACCATTGAGCAAGTCGATGTGGAATTGGTAGCCATTTAAGCGCATGTTAATGATGTCGAATGTTCCCATTGCTTCCCAGCCGCCCTTATCGCCCATTGCATAGCCGACAAGACCTTTCTTCTGAGTTGCTTCGCACAACTTAATAAGGTCATCCCATGTTGCAATGTTTTCTGGGTTAAGACCTAATTCAGTCATTGTTGACTTACGATAATGCAAGCCCCATGGGTAATATGTTGTAGGAATAATGTATTGCTTTCCATCTGCAGGATTTGTTGCACCTTGAACAGCTGCAGCCGAAAGTGTGCTGCCTAATGTCTTTACTTGAGCAGAGACGTCAGCAAGAAGTCCTGCATCGGCACGAGCATTGGTGCGCCATCCAGCCATCCAACCGAATGCATCATCAGGAGTTCCCTGCATGATTTGTACAAAGTTGTTCTGGAAGTCATCAGAGTTAACTGCCTGTGAAATAACTTTATTGCCAGTCTTCTTTGTATAAGCATCGTTTACTGCGATGTTAATCTTTGAACCTGCATCACTTAGATTTCCACGAATTGTAAAGTGGACGTCTCCAGTAACTTTCTTGCTACTGCAACTAGCAAGCAGTGATCCCCCGCCTGCTAGTCCAAGACCGCCGATGGCAGCGCCTTTAAGCACTGAACGACGGGAAATGCCATTTGTTGCATCTGACATTGTGGTTCCTATTCTCTAGAGATGAGACTTTCGAAAGGTCATCAGACATTGAAGGGGGCAAGACCTGGTAACACACAAAAATCTAGAGGTCTGACCACGTGATAGATAGGTATTTAAAGTAACGAATTGGTTACTTTTAAGCATAAAACTTACAGAAAAAGGGGTAGCACCCCGTTATTAATCAGTTACATTCCACCAGATTGTTGCTAGTTCGCGAGTCTCTGGCTGTGGGTGATCAATTAGAAAATCTCGTACCTCTTCATCACGTGACGGCGGTAAACACAATCGAATTCGGGTGAACTCAACTGCTTGTTCCAGATCACGATCTGCGCGCATCTGTCCCTCCCAGAGCTCTAAGCGCGCAGTTATACCCATCTCATTTAATACATTCAAGAGATCTTTAGGTGTTGGCTTAATCGGACGATCCAAATTCCAGAAATGTTTCCACGCGACATTTAGATTCGACAGGGGGTGGTGTTGCGGCATCTCAATGACACCTCGTTTTCGCGCATGTGTATTCATGGCAGATATAAAAGGCACGATCTCGAGGACGTTGTAAACCACATGATGTGCTGCAACAACATCTGCAACTTCAACTTCATTTGCGATGGCTGGCCAAAAACCTTCATGAACTACAGAATCGATATTACGAACTTGAGAATTTTCACTAAACATTTGAAGCATCTGATGTTGGTGATCAATACCTATGACTCTGCCAACTTTCTTGCCCATCGCAAACGCAGCAATTCCCCCACCGCAACCAATATCTAAAAACGAACCATTATCTGGTAACGCTTCAAAGGCTCTGTCGTGAGACGGGTTCATTTCAATTATATGAGGAACTTGAAAGAGTGCTGCCGGATGAATCCAAGGACTCTCTGGGGCTTGATCAATAATTTCTTGCGGAATCGCCCATGACTCTAACTTTTCACGCCATAGGTGCGATGCAATCACTGCTATTTTTCCTCTGACTCTTCAGTTATCTTCTTGCGAACTTCATCCATATCCAACTCCTCAACTTTGCCAATTAACTCTTCAAGTGCTGATCCTGGAAGCGCTCCTGGTTGACTGAACAAAAGAATTCCATCGCGGAAAATCATCAGGGTGGGTATTGATGTTATTCCAGCAGCGGCAGCTAAAGATTGTTCTGCTTCAGTGTCAACTTTGGCAAAAGTTAGTTCGGGATATTTCTCTGAAGTTGCTTCATAAACGGGAGCAAATGAACGGCAGGGGCCACACCACGCAGCCCAAAAATCGACCAATACCGTTCCTTTTTCAAGAATCAGTTGTTCAAAGTCGGACTCGTTTAGGTTTACGGTTGTCATTTTATCTCTGCTTCTTTCCCATTAGTCCAACTGTTTTCGATTGATATCCAGCGGCCGAATCGTGTTTAATTGCCAGCAATCCATCCTCAAAACGAGCTTTATAGATAAGTGTCATCAGTAAGGCTATCCAAATAATAATCGAAGGCCAATTAATATTTGTAACTAATAATCCAAAACCAAAGAGAAGAACTCCTAAGTACATCGGGTGACGCATAAATCTATAAATACCCGATGTTATGAGCGCTGCACCCTCCTTAGGAATCGGAGAAATTCGAAGCGAGGGACGAAGTACATACCAAGCACATCCCAGAATTATCGTGGCAAAAATATAAAGCACTAAAGCCAGACCAGGTGCCCAGGAAGGAGCCACGAGCACCATGGCCTTTGGCTTTAGGAATAGCAGTCCTAACAGTGAAAACTGTGCGGCTACTAATATTCGCGCTTTGATAATTATTTGTTCTTACCAAACATTTTACTAAAGAATCCTGGCTCGACCGGATCATTTTGGTGCCCTTGGCATCGATCCTTTTTAGCGACACCTTTGAGTGCAATCTCAATATGATTACCGCAGCCCGACCACGTTGGTTTGCTGCATTTGCGACATGTTGTTCTGCTGCACATATTTTTAGTCCTTTTCTTAATTGGTTGTATTTATTGCTGCTGGTGAATTACTCCAAGTGAGATAACCACCGTCCAGATTTACGGGATTGAAACCAAATTCTTTGAGTAGCAGTGCGGCAGTGTGACCTCGCTGGCCTACCTGACAGTTAACGAGAAGCTTTTTCTGTGTTATTTCAGACTGACGCTCACGAATTTCATCAACTGAGATATTTTTAGCCCCAGGAATATGCCCCCTAGAGAACTCACCGGCACTTCGAACATCGATTAATTCATACCCACGTGATGTGAAATCTTCGATCTCATTCCACTGAGCAGTGTGAACTAAGCCAGATATGACGTTTTCAGCTATGTATCCCAGCATATTTACTGGATCTTTTGCTGAGCCAAATGGTGGTGCATATGCAAGCTCTAGATCTGCAAGCTCTGGAGCTGTGATGCCGCCACGAATTGCAGTTGCGATCACATCGATTCGCTTATCGACGCCTTCTAGTCCAACGCCTTGTGCTCCAAGGATTTCACCTGTTGTCGGTTCAAAGATCAACTTTAGTGTCATCTGTTTTGCATCTGGGTAATAGCCTGCATGTGAGTTTGGATGTGTATGAATAGATTGGTGAGGGCGACCTGCGGCCTTTAATCGCTTCTCATTCCAACCAGTAGTGGCAATCATTAAGTCAAAGACTTTAACTATGGCTGTACCGATAGTTTTAACAGGACGTATCGTTCGACCTGCTATGTGATCTGCTACAACTCGACCATGGCGATTGGCTAAGTTTGCAAGTGGCACCAATGTTGCACTGCCATCAAGTGCATCTGTTTTTTCTGCGGCATCTCCAACTGCGTAAATATCGTGATTACTCGTACGATTAAAATCATCTACTTGTATTCCATTACGACTACCGATAGTTAAACCCGCTGCCTTTGCCAACCCGATTTCTGGGCGAACGCCTATGGCAAGTATGACAATCTCAGCTGCAACAGTGTGTCCATTTGAAAGCTCAACAGAATCAGCGCCAATATTTACAGCACTTGACCCTAAGTACAGATTCACTCCTTGAGAAATCATCTCTTTGGCAACAAGTGTCGCCAACTCTGGATCAAGTGGCATCAGAACCTGATCCGTAGCTTCGACCAACGATGTAGGAATTCCTCGGTGAACAAGGTTTTCGGCGATTTCAACTCCTATGAATCCCCCGCCGATAACAACTGCACTAGCTGGTTTAGCGCTGACGCGATCTGCAATCTTTTCAACATCCTCGACAGTGCGAAGAGTCATTCCACGTTCGATACCAGGGATTGGCGGAACAACTGGAGAAGCACCTGGGCTAAGAATTAACTTGTCATAATCGATCTCATGGGTTTCATGGCTATCTAAGTTCTTAATTGCAACTGTCTTTTTGCTTGGATTAATAGCTAAAACCTCAGTATTTACTCTTACATCCAAGCGAAAGCGTGCATGCAAACTGGCTGGCGTCTGCAGCAATAGTGCACTTTCCTCTTCAATCACTCCGCCTACATAATATGGAAGACCGCAGTTGGCATATGAAACATAGCCACTCTTCTCAATGACGATAATCTCTGCATTGGCATCTAGACGTCGAAGTCTTGTTGCAGCAGACATACCGCCTGCAACTCCTCCAATTACAACTATGCGCATTATGAAGTTACCAGTGGAAGATTATTGGCTTGCCAGTCTGCAATTCCATTAGTCAAGTTAAAAAGATTATTGAATCCAGCATGGTGCATAGCTTCAACAGCAATTCCCGAACGGCGACCACTGTGGCAGTAAACGGCGTATGTTGCAGATTTATCTAGCTTTGCTATTTCGCTATCAAATGTTGAACCTTCAACATCGATATTTATTGCACCTTCAATATGGCCCACCATAAACTCTCCTGGGTTTCGAACATCAAGAATGACTACGCCTGATTCGGTGATCTTCTGCGCAAAGCCAGCAGCTTCGAGATTTGTTGCAGTTGCGGCAGAGGAGCAACCGGTGAGTACTAATGCAATGGAAAGCAGAGCAATAATTTTTTTCATTAATTTCCCCTTAAGCAAGACTTAAAAATAGTTTTTGTAACTGCGCAGTTACGGCATCAGAGTTTGATTTACCTTCAACAATGCACTCTTTCAAGCTGGCTGAGATTAAAGTAAAGGCCGCAGTGTTCACGGCTTTAGAGACCGCTGACATCTGCGTGACGATCTCTTCGCAGTTTCGACCTTCTTCGAGCATGCGTGCAACTGCTCCAAGTTGGCCTTGTGCGCGCTTGATACGCTTGGCAATGGCATCTACTTGTTGCTCATCTGTCAGAACATGCGCGATTTTTTGAGCGCTCATTAGCAAGCGCAGCGATCTTGCTCTGGAACACCAAGAAGTGCCTCTTCAATATGATTTCCACAGCCCGACCATGTGGCCTTATTGCATTGATGGCACGTAACTCTTGAACACATAACTAACTCCCTCGTTGGTTAAGAGGAAAGTTAGCATACCCCCCGGGGTATCGTCAAATACCCGTAATACGTACCGCGGCTAGTGAAACGCCGCCCACAATGACCCACGCAATCATTCCCATGAGCATTGGTCGCGGACCGATTGCACGTATCGATTTCCAGCGAACTCCCGATCCAAGTGCGACTAATCCTGCACCTAGTAAGAGTTTGCTAGTAAGAACGATGTCATCGTGTAAACGCGTTGGAAGATCTATCGTGTTTTGGAGAATTGCAACGGCAATGAAACCAAGAACGAAAAACGGGATTAAAGGAACTTTTGCGCTATTGGTTGCGCTTTCACCTTGTGAGGTTAGATAGCGACGGTGACGAATCGAGAGAATCAAAACAATTGGTGCTAATAAACAAACTCGAGCCAATTTAATGACGACTGCCGACTTAACCGCGTCATCGCTCCAGACTGATGCCGTTGCAATCACTTGACCAACATCGTGAACTGCTGCTCCTGCCCAAGCGCCAAAGGTTTGATCACTCAAACCCATCAGGTGGCCTAAGAAAGGTAAAACAAATATTGAGAGAGTTCCGCACAGTGAAATTAACCCAATTGCATATGAAGTCTCTTCTTGAGTTGCACGTGTTTGAGGGCGGATAGCAGCAACTGCAGTTGCACCACAGACTCCAAAGCCAACTCCAATTAATAAACCAAGTTCGCCAGTCATTTTAAACAACTTAGAAAGGGCAAGGATCCCAAATATCGTAAAGCTCACGACAAGAATCACAGTGATGACACCCTTTATGCCGATAGCTTTAAGTGACACGACGCTCACTTGAGCACCTAACAACGCAACTCCGATACGCATTAACTTCTTACTGGCAAGAGTTGTACCGTCATTTGCAAAACTTGGCCAAGAACCTAAATTTGCAATTAGGAAGCCAAAGCCAACACAGAGGGCTAGTGGGCTAATGGCTGGTTGAAAATTGTGGATTTCAAAAGCAACTGCTACAACGGCAGCGATTAAAGCTAATCCAGGTAGAGTTTTTTTCATTTTAAAGTCCTAACTTCGAAGTCCACGCTGCTAATTGGGCCGATACCTGATCTGTAATTGTGATTTCATCACTATCAACTAACTTTTCTGGATTTACTCTATTAGAACCAGGTAGACGCCCACCGGCCTTGCTCACTTCAGCTGCAAAATCCTCTGTTCGGGAATTTTCACCGTCTACCGATAATTTTGAAGCATCGATTGCTATGACAAAGTGTGAAATTTGTTGTGGCAACCCATCTTGTTCTGCGGCAAACATATCGGGAATATTCTTGGACAAAGTAGGACCGATCAGCATTCCAGTTAAGGATTCAACAAGAACTGCAATTGCATAACCTTTAGCTCCGCCAAGCGGGGCTAGCATTCCGGCAAGTGCCTCTTTAGCATCCGTTGTCGGTGCGCCATCTTTAGTAAATGCCCACCCTGGTTCTAGCTCTGCACCAGCTTGGGCTTTAGCTTGAATCTTTCCTCGAGCTACTGCACTGGTTGCTAGATCTACAACCGTTGGTGGATTCGTAGGAATTCCTGCAGCAATAGGTGAAGTAGATAAAAGTGGTTTGTCGCCGCCCCATGGTGGCATTACTGCAGGGCCTGTACTAAATGCGATTCCAACTAAGTCACGATTAATCATTGGCCATACATAAATGCCAAGTGCTCCACAGTGATTAGAACGTCCAACACCAACAGCTGCGATTCCATTGACTAGTGCACGTTGCGATGCAACTTCTGCAGCATGCTGTAGTTGCCAATGCCCAAGGCCATCATCACCATCAAAGACAACAAGACTTGGTAGATCCGTAACAGTTTTCAACTCTGCTGCGGGATTGATTCCACCTGCTTGTAAACGTGCTAAATAAAATGGCAGTCGCATAAGGCCATGACTGCCAATGCCCCAACGATCACTTGCAACAATGCAACGTGTAGTAGTTAAGGCATGCTCTGGGCTAACGCCAACGGCCTCCAGTAATGATTGAGCAGTCGCAATTGCACCTCCTACCGTCAGCTGTGGCATTAGTTGCTGCTTACTTTTAAAGCACCGACTGCATGAGTTGCTTCTTTCGACTGCAGAACTAAAGCGATATTGGATGCCAAGATCTGGTTAATGCGCAGTTGGCTCTCTGAGGTGATTCCAGCGACGTGTGGGGTAAGTATTAGGTTCGGAACTGTCTCCATCTCCCCTGTAAGCGCAGGCTCAACAGCGCGAACATCGAGGGCAGCTCCAGAAATAACCTTGTTTTTCAAGGCTTCTATGAGATCGGCCTCATTTATTACTTCTCCCCGACCGACGTTAACAATGATTGCATCAGGCTTCATACGTGCAAAAGCTTTGGAATCCATGACTCCATTAGTCTGCGGAGTCGATGGCATGTGGATGCTGACAACATCACTTCGTACTAACACATCGTCAAAAGTTGTAAGTTCCACACCTTGAAGGTTTTTAGCAAAAGGGTCATATCCAATTATCGTGCAGCCAAAGCCTTGCAAAAGTTTGGCCGTTGCCAAACCTGTTGCGCCGCACCCTAGCAATCCCCAGGTAAGTCCTGATAGTTCACGTCCGGGGCTGCGTACCCAACCACCTGCACGAGTAGCGACATCGTGTCCAGGAATATTTCTTAAAAGAGAAAGCGCAAGACCTAACGTTAATTCGCCAACACTGACAGCGTTAGCACCCAGGCCTGCCACAACAACAATGCCTGCAGCATCAGCGGCCTTTACATCGATGTTATCTAAGCCGACACCTGCGCGTGCAATAACTTTAAGGTGAGGAGCGGCTGCAATTACATCGGCCGTAACTTTCGTACGATTTCGAACAACTAATGCTGTTGCATCTTTAAGTGAAGCTTTAAGTTTTTCTGGATCTTTCCATAAATCATCATCCCGATGAATAGGAAAACTCCCCTCCAGGTCTTGGAAGGGAGTCCCCCATACATCTTCAGAGATAAGAATCATTATGCAGAAATATACAACTTAGTGAAAGTAAATTCACGGTGTCCCATGACTTCTGCAGTACACAAACGACCATTAACAGTCTTGTAGATAACATCCATCATCATGTCGCCGGCCTTCGTTAAGTCATACTCATAACGAAGTAAGCCAGATACATCTAGATCAACGTGCTCTTTCATAGAGTTTGCTGTCTTGGTATTAGCAGTTAGCTTTAATACCGGCACAATTGGATTGCCGATAACGTTGCCTTGCCCCGTTGGGAACAAGTGAATAACCGCGCCAGCTGCTGCCATCAAAGTGATGCACTCCGCTGCAGCCGAGGATGAGTCCATAAAATACAGACCTTTCTTAGCTGGATCTGGAGCCTGGGCTGGCTTTAGGACGCCAACTACAGGGACCGAGCCGGTCTTAGCGATATTGCCAAGGGCTTTTTCCTCAATAGTTGTTAATCCGCCGGCGATATTTCCCTGTGTTGGCTGTGAACCTAACAAGTTAGCCCCGGTTGATTCGATAACTTTGATGTAGTTGTCGTAAGTAAGTTGGAACAGGTCACGGCAAGCATCATCAATACAACGATCTGCAATCAAATGTTCGCCGCCAGTGAGTTCAGAAGTCTCACCAAAGAAAACGGTTCCACCGGCTGCAACCCAGCGATCAACGGCTTGAGAAGTTGTTGGGCAAGAGCCAAGACCAGATGTTGTATCTGACTCTCCGCACTTAATCGACATAATCATGTCGCCCATCTCAGTTGCTTCACGCTCTAGGGCTGATGCATCTTGTAAGAACATCGCTGCAACACGGCTAGCTTCAGCAATTACTTGCAGATCGCCTTTACCTTCGATTGAGAACGCTGCAACTGGTTTACCTGTAGCTGCAATGCCATCGGCAACTTTCTGCGTCCATTTTGGTTCGATGCCAATTACAACTACGGCAGCAACGTTTGGATTCATACCAGTGCCTATAAGTGTTTGGAAAGTTAGTGCTAAATCTTCACCGAACTGTAAACGTCCGTATGCATGTGGAAGTGCAAGAGTGCCTGGAATAACTTTTGCAACAGCCTCTGCAGCTGCATTAGAAAGATCATCAAGGGGCAAGATTATGACGTGATTGCGGATACCCATAGTGCCGTTTTCGCGGCGGTATCCCATTAAGCGCGGCTTGCTTCCCATCGATAACTCCTCATGTTGTGTGTATGGATGTAATCACCTTTTTTAATTGCAGCAGATGCAAGACCAACTTTGATGCCATATTTAATGATTGCATCGCCTTCAGCTAAGTCGGTAAGAGCAAACTTATGACCAAGAGGAATCGCGTGATTTAAGATCGCGTTGCTCTCGGTACCTTCTTTAACAGATCGCCCGTGAAGGGTGCCTGGTTGCGGATCCGTCATCGCAACGGCAACGTTATCGCCGTCGTGATGGAGTAAGAACTGCGGTGGAGTAATTGCCATAATTGACTCGCCTCTCGCGTTGTTCAATGGGTAGTGGTCTGACCTCTCGCCGGAGTCTAGGCCAGTTGAGCGTGTTTCGTCTAGCCCTTTGCTCATAATTCCCCAAGTGGTCTAACCTGTTGCTATGAAAGCAGAGCTTCGTTACGGCATTATCGGCGCAGGAAGCATGGGCCGTGAGCACATGCAGAATATTCGAATCATGGGCGGTGCACGCATTAGCGCCATCAGCGATCCCCATGGGCCATCACAGGAAGCAGCGTTGGCGCTTGCCCCTGGAGCAGCAATCTTTAGTGATCACCGAGCGCTCCTAGACAGCGGATTGGTCGATGCCGTCGTCATCTCTACTCCCAATGACACGCATGCCGAAGTTCTCAAAGATTGCTTAGCGAGTGACGTTGCAGTCTTTGTTGAAAAACCACTTGCCACAACGATTGAAGATTTGAAATCGATTCTGCAATGGGAAGCTAAGCGAAGCGCACTTACATGGATGGGCCTTGAATATCGATTTATGCCACCGGTTGCCGAAGCAATTGCGCGGGCAAAAGGCGGCGCCGTTGGAAAAGTTCAGCAAGTATCGATTCGTGAGCATCGTGAACCTTTTTATCCAAAGGTAGATAACTGGAATCGATTTGCAGAACGAACTGGTGGAACATTAGTTGAGAAATGTTGCCACTACTTTAATTTGATGGACATAGTAATTGGTCAACAGCCAATTCGCGTTTTTGCCTCAGGCGGACAAAGTGTGAATCACTTAAATGAAAAATATTACGGCAAGCAGGCCAACATGCTAGATAACGCCTATGTAGTTCTTGAGTATGCAAATGGTGCACGTGCAATGTTGGATCTGTGCATGTTTGGTGAAGGATCATTTGATAAAGAGATCCTGACAATCGTTGGCGATGAAGGAAAAGTTGAATCTTTCTTGCCGTCACAAACTCTGCGTACATCCCGCCGTGAAGATTGGGGTACACGTACAGGTTGGGGAATCGGTGAAGGAACTGGAAAGGGAAGCGAAATAAAGTTCGTTTATGATTTAGATGTTAAATACCTAGGACATCACTACGGAGCTTCATATATTGAGCATGTTAAGTTCCGTGATGCGATTCTTAACTCGACCCCGGCCGAAGTCACTTTGCTTGATGGCGTAACAAGTGTTGTCACTGGCCTTGCCGCTCATAAGAGTATTAATGAGGGCAGAGTGGTTGAGATTAAAGAGTTGTGGGGCTAATTACCAGCTAGACCAAGGCTTTGCATGAGCATCAACAATTTCGGCTAACTGTTCTAGTCGAGGAATAGATACATCACGTAACGCTTGAGGAATATCTGCTGAGCCAACAATATCTGCCCAGACTGCACGGCCAGCTAAGAATCCACTGGCACCACCAATTGCACATGCCTTAACGGCATCATTAAAGAATGGCTGTTTCACACCATTAGAGAGTACGACCCATGGGGATCCAATTGCTTCTGAGATTCGCTCTGCATTCTTTGTAATCGCGGAGAGATCACCTTCGCCATGAAAAGGAACTTCGGCTTTATATAAATCAGGTTTCCATGTTGCAGCCTCTTTAGCAGCGATAATTAATTCTTCTTCGCGGTTAAAACTTTTGGATGTATCAGTTGGGGCTTTAACAATAATTTCAATAATTGATGGCAGACCTGACACTATGCAAAGTTTATTAAAATCCTCTACAAGCTGGGCACGCACATCTGGTGATTCATCATTGCGCCAAAGAATAAGAAACTTTAATCCAACGCTGCCGATATCGCGCATACGAATTGGATCAACATCTGGATCAACTGCAGTATCTGTAGCAGCTCCACCTGGAGGGCCTACAAGTAAATCTGCTGCAGCGATTAGTCCGCAACCACCAGTGAGGGCTTTCTGATTAATAATCGCATCAATGCCAAACTCTTGATCTACAAGTAAGGCAGATGCAAAGGGTGAAAGCTCGCGTGCAACGTCGACTTTAAACTGTGTTAACTGTGAATCTGGCACGGGAGTTGTTTGGTGTGCTGCAAACATTCCACGAAGTGCTTCACGTTGGTCAACTGCAACCATTGCAAGGGCACCAGAAGGTCGCGCTAAATTAGTTAAAGGTGCTCTCATGATTGTGCCTCCAGATATGCATTAAGTTCCACGGTGTTGGGAATCATTGATTGAGCATCTAAACCTCGACAAGACAGTGCAGCAACTGCGTTAGATCGGCGCATAGCTTCCTGTAATGAATGGCCTTGAATTAAGTGTGCGACTAGCGCACCATGAAAAACATCTCCTGCGCCAAGCGTGCTCGTAACTTCTACTGAAAATCCAGCCGCTGTAACTAAGCCAGTCGCTGCAGAAAATCCAGTGCTTCCAGCAGAACCTTGAGTGGCAACAACTATATTGGCAGCTTTAGTTGAATCTTTTTCAAGCGCCGATGCCAAATCCATACCGGGATAGCGAAGCGCCATCTGGCGATCTGTGGGAACAAAAAGATCTACTGCCGCTGCATCAAAGCTTTCAACGCCATAGCCTGCGTCAAACGAAATCTTAACCCCGTTACTGCGAGAAATTCCTAGCGCGCTTAATCGAGTGATTCCGACATGATCAACATGAATCCACTGTGCTTGAGCTACTAAATTCTTAGCAGCATCATTTACTTCAGCTTGCACCATGGGTTGGCGTGTACTTATCGCACGAGTACTGTGTTCGTGAGCGGCAACAATGACACTGCCTGCGGTTGCAGTTGTTCCAATGGACACTCCAGAAGTATCAATACCTTCGTGCTTGAAGATTCTTAAGACTTCTGTGCCATCTGCATCATCACCAATTGTTCCAACAATGGCAGTTTTAACGCCAAGTCGAGCAAGAGTTACAGCAGCAACTGCGGCCGGCCCTCCCCCTGCTCGTGCAATCTCTTTTGCTATCACTCGTTCGTCTTCACCTGGGTAGGAGTCAACCAGTGCGACCGTATCTATTGTTATTACGCCTACACAAACAACCTCGATACTACTCAACGTTTATTCTTTTCACTAGCATCGGCCAAGGCAACCGCACGAGCTCCAGTTATATGTTGCAGAGTTAATTGTGAAGCTAACTCACCGTTACCAGATTCGATTGCAGCAAGGATTCCATTGTGCTCATTACGTGATACGTCCGAACGCCCTGGCAAACGTAGAGTTGTCTCCATCGACATCTTCATTACATCTTGCAAAACATTTAGCGTCTGATTAATAAATCGATTTCCAGCAATTCCAACAATTGTTAAGTGAAACTTTGCATCTAAAATCTGAAGTTGATCAAAATCTATAGGTACCGTAGCTGTCACCGTATCTATTTGATTCAACGTTGCGCGCAATAAACGAAGGTCTTCCTTCGAAGCCTTATCTGCCGCCCACTTGGATGCCGGAACTTCTAAGACTTCACGTGCATCAAATAGCTCATTTAGTCCATGAGTTGTAGACATCATTGAAGCTCGAAGCTCTTGCGCAACGATTGGTTCCTGAACAAAAGTTCCTTGTCCATGCTTAATTTGAACCAATCCTTGCGCCTGCAAGATATGTAAGGCTTCACGCAAGCTTGGTCGACTAACTTCTAATAAATCAGCCAGTGATCTCTCTGGGGGCAATCGATCTCCCGGATGAAGCTTCTGGGTATCGATCAATTCAATTAACTGTGATGCGATCCGACCGGCGCGCTGAGGCGTAAATGAGGTATCAGTTGTCATTTCTTATCCCTTCACCGCTCCAGCAGTTAACCCCGCGACGAAGGTCCGTTGCATGGTTAAGTACATGATGACCATAGGAATCGACGCTACCATCACCGCCGTAAAGAGCATGCTGTAACTCGTTGCATATTCACCACGGAAATCAATAAGGGTTAGTGGGAGAGTCTTTTTATCTAGCTCGCTTATCAGCATAAGCGGGAAAAGTAAGTCATTCCAGCAAATTACAAAAAGGAAGATGCCCGTGGCTGCAAGGGCTGGACGACACAAAGGCAATGCAAGTGAGCGATAAATGCGCCAGTGTCCGGCACCATCTATGGCGGCGGCTTCAAACATTTCACGTGAAAGATCTTTGAAAAAAGCCGTCAAGATGAAAATTGCAATTGGAAGTGTCAGCGCAATGTTTACGAGAATTAATCCAAGAAGAGAGTTGGTTAAATGTAGCTGCACAAAAAGATGGTAGATAGGAATAATATTTACTTGGCCCGGAATGGCAAGTCCTAATGCAAAGAGCAAAAAGAGAACTTTGCCTGTAACCGTTGTTGATCGAGCAATCATGTACGCCGCCATGCTTGCAAACAAAATCGTGAGCGCGACTGAGAATATCGCAACAATTACACTGTTTTTAAATGGTGTAAATACGTTGCCGGTCTCAATCAGGGTTTGAAAATTCTTCAAACTCCAGTGCTTTGGTAGAGCCAGGGGTTTTGTGTAAATCTCTAAGTCATCTTTAAATGTTCCGAGGACAACTATGGAGCTTGGAATTAGTACTGCTGCAGCAAAGAGTGAAAGTAAGGTTGTTTTAAATACTTTATAGAACATTATTTCTCTCCCGTGTTAATGCGGAGCGTCCGACGTTGAAGATAAGTCAGCAGCAATACAACAAATACAAGAATTATCGATTGGGCAGATGCATAGCCCCACTTATAACTGGAAAATGCGGTGTTATAAATCAATGTCACAAGAACATCTGAAGAGTTCAATGGTCCACCTTGAGTCATGGAATAGACAAGATCGAAGGCTCTAAAAGTTTGGATTGTTGTATAGGCAACTACCACCGCCGTTGTTGGTAATGCCATTGGCCATGTGATGCTCTTGAACTGCTGCCAACGTGAAGCTCCATCAACTTCGGCAGCCTCATAAAGCTCTTGCGGAATCTGTTGCAAGCCAGCGACGTAGATAACTACCATTTGGCCGGTATGAAACCAGATCTGTGTAAGTGCAATCGCATAGAGAGAATACTTACCGTCTCCCAGCCAGTTTAAAGCTAGCCCATCTAGGCCAACCGCTTTAAACATAGCGTTGATAAAACCAAAGTTTGGATCATAAAGGAAAGTCCAGATCAGGCCCACTGAAACCGACGATAAAATTGTTGGAAAAAAGAAGACGATTCGCAAAGCAACCGTTGTTTTGGTGTTCTTCAACAGAAATGTTGCAAAAAGCAGGGCAAGTAGCGTTTGGAAGATAACGACGATAAATGAGAAGCGAAAGTTGTTGCCGAGCACTTTCATGAATAGATCATCATTTGAAGCAAGATATGTAAAGTTATGAAGTCCTACGAATTCAGGCTTAGTTACGCCATCCCAGCGCTGAAATGAATAGTAAATATTTGAAAATGATGGGTAAAGATAGAGAAATGAGTACAGGGCAAATGCAGGAAAAGCCATCGCAACAAGTATTCGAGACTCTTTTTTCTTGAGATTAAATCTACGTAAGCCAGTAACTCCCTTGCCGCCAGTGGCGGCAAGGGAGTTCTGGTTAGTTAGCGTATTACTGATTAAGCACCAAGACTTTGCTTGATTGTCTTAGATGTATCAGCGAGCGTCTTTGTAATGTCTGCACCGCCACCGATAGCAATTAATGCATCTTCTAGTGGGTTACGGACTGTACCGACGTTTACGAACAAGAAGCGTGGAGCAAGTAATAGCTTCTTACCCATGATGTCAGATGTATTGAGAAGATCAATGTTGGCTGCGTAGTCAACGTTGATAATAGATACATGCTGTGAAGTTCCAACTGCATACTCTTGTGCGATTGGAGCTGTTGCTAGGAATGACAAGAAAGCATTTGCAATGCTCTGATCACGCGTAGTCGACTTAGCATTTACGCTGAGAATGAAAGTGTTGTTAGTGATTCCTTGATACAAAGGCTTGGTATCAACAGTAATCAATCCCATCATCTTCATCTTGCCAACCATGCTTGGATTAAGCTTTGTAACTGTGCTCATTCCAAATGTTCCAGTTGGATAGATTGCAGCCTTGCCTGATGCAAAGTCTGCAGGTGCAACAGTGTCGTTGTAGCCAGTAACGTTATCTGGGAAACATCCAGCATCATTCATTGCCTTGTACTTCTTAGCAATTTCAACGAACCAGTCAGATGTGAGATCTGCCTTGCCTGTGTCGATTGCGGCAATACGTGAAGTCAAAGTTGCTAGGTCTGGGGCAGAGTTCATCAAGAATGAGTTCATGATCTGTCCAGCATTTCCACGAGTGGCAGCTGGCCAAGCAAATGGAATTATTCCCTTAGCTTTAGCAGTCTTACAGAATGCCAAAGTCTGTGACCAAGTAGTTGGAACTGTCCAACCATTCTTAGCAAACATTTCTGAGTTATACAGTGGATTGTTAAATAGAGACTGGTATGGAACTCCATAAACGCGGCCAGCAACAGTTGCAGGAGTTAATGCGCTAGAAATAACGTTCTGACTAATGTAACGGTTGCTTGAAATATCTTTCATTAAGCCGCCGGCCATGAACTGATCAAACTGTCCACCACGACTAGTTACAAAGAGTGCAGCTTTCTTGTTAACGCTGATCTTTGCATAAGCCAAGTTGGTGTAATCAACAGAGTTCATGATGACCTGGTTGATATGTACGCCAGGGTTAAGTGCTTCAAACTTATCGATAATTGATTGAAGTACTACCTTGTCTTCTGGACGCCAGTGGTGGAATTCAATTGTTCCTGGCTGTGCCTTTAGCGCTGCTACTGGCTTTGCAGAACTTGAACCAAGACGTACACGGGTCCACGTAAGTTTGCCATTTGATCCCATAGTACAAATCAGAGATGTTGTGCTTTGTCCGGTGCTGATGCCTTCTGTTGAGCAGGCTTTACCGAATACTTCTCCAGATGCCGTTGCTGATGGAAGCGTTGTAGCTACAAGTGCGAATGCAACTGCTACTACTGCTCCAAAGCGACGTGCACTGAAGGGTGTTATTCCTTTAGCTTTCATCGTTGTAGTCCTTAGCTGTCGAGGGTTTATTGGGTTGACTTACCATTCTGTGAGGGGGATCCCTAACTTCTGTGCCATTGAACGAATACCTGGACGCACATCGATCCATGAAATGACCAAGTGGTGCGGGTATCCGCCAGTGACTATTCCATTCACTAAAGCAGCGGCATCGGGTTGAGTGATGACCGTTGCTGTATTGCCTTGGAAGTGATTGGGAGCAGGGATTGATTCCCCTCGGCTCACAACCATTCGTAAACCCGTGCTGTTGCTCGGATCTACATCCCGATCAAGGCGAAACAGTGTGACTGGTCCGGTCTTGAGCGGAAAATTACCTGCAACGCCTAGTTTGCGATTGCAGTGGATTGATTGAGTGGCATTTGTTGGATCGGCAGCTAACTTTGTCGCCGCTGATCCGCAGTGCCATAAACGAACTAAACCTTGTGCTGCATCGAGATCAACAATATCGACAAGATAGTTTTCATCAGACCCAAGAGATTCACAAATCATCATTGTTACTGCGCCCAGAACGTCGCGTTCGCACGTTGTAACAGTTCCACGATCTGAAAGGCGACCCAGAGAAGAACAGATACATGCGCCTAAATCGGTTGGAAACTCTGGCCAGCATCGAATCGCAATTGCATCTAAAGACTCTTGTTCACGCCAATCATCTAGCGCAACTTCAACCCCAGAAACTTTCTTAGCTTCATCAACGTTAACTGATGCAAGTGATGGTTGTGCTGCAACTGCACGTGCATATGCTAATTCGCGGGCATCATCTTTAACTTCGGAGATTTTTCCAAATGCATCATCAATAGTAATTTGACGAACATCCAAACCGAAAAGTTTCTGTAACTGTGGGCCATCAAAGACACATGGCGTAAAACCATTTGGTGCATCTCCCACCGCGCCGATCTTTTTACCTTTTAACCATGCAAAGGCGGCATCAACTTTTTCAGTTGGAGCAAACTCGCCGCTGACTTCCTTGGGTGCATATGCAGTAGGAAGATTGCCTGCGAGCGCTGCTGTGATCGCCTCGCGCACTGCAGGCTCATCGGCGTTGCCATGAATATGACGAATCGATTGGCCAACATTCATCAGAGCATGTGCAGCAAGATTGACGCCACACATTGAATTCAATTTAAGTCGCTCGCCCACTGCCCCGGGCTCACGCATCGACCAACCAAGAACTGGTCCCTTCACATTTCCTAAGAGCTCTACTGCTGGAGAAGCATCAGAAAATGAGGCCATAAAGAGGATGTACACATCGGCTGCAGGCAGCTTCACCGCAGCAACATCCTCAGGAGTCATGATTAATTCGGCTGGTCCGACCACTTGCGCACCAAGCTCAATCAGCAAAGCCCTTGCACTGTCGAAATTTGCCTGCGCACAGGCGAGATCAAATGTTGGTCGCGCTAATGCGACCAGAGCGACAGTGCTCATATAACCCCCAGTGGTAAGACCTCTTGGCAGAGTGTGCTACCAATGACCCGAATCGTCAATCAAATTGCGGCTATTTTGCGATTCGTTACCGGACTGTAATGCTGGCTAGCGGTGCAGAAGAAAGGCCCTGTTCCTGCCATTGACGGTAAAAACGGGCCAATCTGGATCATTGGTGAGGATAGTGGGGTTACCCCCAGACGCAAGAATCGTGTCCTCTGCCTTCACACCCTTACCCGTTGGGTTCCATGCGATCGCTTGGTTCTCGGCTATTAGGCGCGTTGTTGCTGAATTAGCTGGCCAGTCTCTTGGTAAGTAACCAGTTGGGCCACCTTGATGATGGTGCGTCCACTCATCGCTATCAAAGCCATTGGTGGGATAGGCCGCAATTGCTGCGTTGATGGGATCGGAAAATGGCCTTCCCACAACCGTGGCATCTAACATCGCCGCTTCAACGTGAAAAATCGATTCATAGGTGTGGATCAATGACTCACTGACAGCGCCAAAAGTTACGATGCGAGTAACTGATGCAATCAAACCTTTTCGTTTCGCACAAATCGATGCAGATACTCGATCTCCAATCACAGCCTCTGTCGGCAGCGGATGCCTGAACTTGTGGCCTCGATCAGAACCGGCAACACCTAAGAACGAAATCTCTAAATCAGACTGCCACAATGCATGTGTGATTAGACCTGCAACATCGATTTCGCGATCGCTGCTTTCCACTTGTTTTAACGCACTGCCCAAAGCAACTGCCGCATCGATACAGATTGTTTTAAAACGCGCTACATCTTCCTCGACAAGTGATGCTCTAAGGATTTCAATCTCGGTTCCAAGGTCTTTTCGTTCAGCACCAGCTTGATCACTTCCAACTTTTGATCCCATTGGAAGCAACGCATCTCTGCCCTGCCACCAATCAATGGTTTGAACTTCTATACCTTCTGGAAACTCTTCGGCGATCAAACGTGGAGCCTCTATAACATTGGTAATGGCAGTTACTGAATCTCTAGTAATAATCAGATCAAAACACGCTGCATCAATAGTTGTAGGAACATGCGCACGTCCGGCAATCGCCCACGCTAAGTTGGGATTACGCCGTAACACAATGCTGTCTAAGCCAAGTTCAGAGATTAGCCCGCGCAGCTTTTCAATTCGCTCATTAAAACCACTCATGTGCCTGATCCTATAGCCGGCCGGCTTGATGCACTCGCTTAAGAAACTCTTGAGTCTTGGGATTCTTAGGGTTATGTAATACCTCTTGGGCACTGCCGCGTTCTAGAATATTTCCGGATTCCAAGAAGCAGACCTCATCGGCAACTTGTGTTGCAAAGCCCATCTCATGGGTTGCTAAAACCATTGTCATTCCATCACTTTTGAGGTCGCGCACAATACTAAGAACTTCATTGACCAGAACTGGGTCTAGCGCCGATGTAATCTCATCAAGTAAAAGTAGGCGTGGATTAATCGCAAGCGAACGAATAATGGCAACGCGTTGCTGCTGTCCACCACTTAATCGATCAGGATATTGATCGGCTTTATCGGCTAAATCAAAGCGCTTCAATAGTTTTGTAGCGGTTTCGATCGCTTCCTCTTTGCTCTTAGACTGAACTTTCATAGGTGCCAACGTGATATTTTCTAATACAGTCTTGTGTGGAAATAGATTAAATGACTGGAAGACCATGCCAAGTTTGCGTCTGACTTCATCGACATTAATAAAGGGGTCAGATATTTCAACTCCATCCAAAAATATCTGACCATCATCGATTGATTCCAACAAATTAATGCATCGTAAAAGCGTGGACTTACCTGATCCAGATGCTCCGATTAAGACTGTTGCCGTATGTTCTTGTACGGACAATGAGAGATCGTTTAGAACTAGCTCCTTGCCAAAAGACTTACGTATGTGCGAGAGCTCCAGTACGTGCTGCATTAGATTGCACCTTCAGCATTCTGGGCACTTGTGCGTTGTCTAATTGCGCGATCTGTATAACGGGTCATGGGAATCGTTATTAGCAAAAAGAGAATTGCTGCAACGACATATGGGGTGTAATTAAAGGTACGGCTGGCATTAATCTGAGCGGCTCGAACTGCATCGGTAACTCCGAGGATCGAAACCAAGCCAGTATCTTTCAACAGTGATACAAAGTCATTTAATAGTGGTGGTACGACTCGGCGAATAGCCTGCGGCAAAACAACATAACGCATTGTTTGACCCGAGGTTAGTCCAAGAGATCGAGCCGCGGCCCGCTGACTAGGGTGAATAGATAAAATTCCGCTTCGGATAACTTCGGCAACATAGGCTGAGTAAGTAAGCACAACTGCAACGGTTCCAAGAAAAATGACATTACTTGAAATTCCAGTCAAACGCAGTGCTGGAACTCCAAAACCCACAAGCAAAATAATCAAGATAAGTGGCGCGCCACGGAAGATATCCACGTAGGCGGTAGCTAGAAATCTAAATGGTGTGAGCGCTGGAGATTTAGTTGTTCGCATAAGCGCTAAACCAAGGGCTATAACGCCAATACAGGCACCACCAATAAAGGTCAGTTGTAAGTTAATCCAAAGACCAGCAATTACTGTTGGAAAGACTTCACGGCCATAACCAATATCAAAGAAGGTTTTCTTAACTATTTCCCAGCCGGGTGACGTCACAACGATTGTCAGCAGAGTTCCAATAACAATGATTGATGAAACTGCGGCAATCACAGCCTGCCTACGACTTATGCCTTTGCGCGCACGTGCTCTCTCTAATTCACGAGAGCTTGGCGACCAAGCAGAGTTAATTCGCTCTGACATGGCCGCCAAACTACCGTCTTTACTATTCTTTTTCGCTTATGGCTTCAATACTGGCGCGCCAGCATCTGTTGCAAGCCACTTATCAGTGATTGCAGCCAAGGTTCCATCGGCAGTTATTGCATCAACTGCTGCAGATACACATGAAGTTAATGCATTGTCCTTTGATAGCAGTAGACCAAATTGATCGCCTGTTCCAGTCGATGGCAACTGACCAACGATTAGACCATTTGTTACTTCAACGCCTGCAAGATAGAACGCAGTTGGCAAGTCAACGACTAGGCCATCGATCTGACCGTTCTTAAGTGCTGAAACAGCTGCAGCGTTGTCGTTGAAAACTTGTGGCTTAACGCCAATCTGAGTTTCGATAATATCAAGTGAAGTTGTTCCTACCGCTGCTCCTAGCTTTGCATTCTTTAGGTCAGCAATTGAAGTCTTTCCCTCGATCTTGCTTCCCTTAAATGAAACGATAGCTTGTGGAGCGGTGTAGTAAGGAGACGAGAAATCAACTGCAGTTGCGCGCTCAGGTGTAATTGAGAACTGTTGCAAGTTGAAGTCAAAGTTCTTGGCGCCAGGTGTAACGGCACTATCGAAAGTTGTACGAACCCATACAACTTCATCGCTTGTAAATCCAAGTTGCTTAGCAACGGCATATGCAACAGCGCCTTCAAAACCATTACCGGTCTCTGGTTTGTCGTCAATGATCCATGGATAGTACGCAGGTTCTCCTGTTGCAATTGTTAACTTTCCTGATTCAACTGTTGCTAGATCAGCTTTGGCACATGATGCAGCGCAATCACTTGATGCTGAATCACTCTTCGCGCACCCCGACAACGTCAATGCCGTCGCAACTGCTATAACAGTGAGAATTACAAAAGGTTTTTTCACGGTAGCTCCTAAAGGTAAGTGGATACCACCGAAGGCTATTAAGAAGAGTTCTATATGTCTATACGCCAGCGCTATGCATGTGAGCCCTATTAGCAATTGCCCTAGACTCTGCAGATGGAGCAAATATTTATCCGTGAATTGGGAACAATTGCGGATCAAGATAGAGGTTTAGATCTCTTTGAT
>CAIXPV010000129.1 GCA_903921405.1 uncultured Actinomycetes bacterium | reverse complement strand
ATTGCCTTGTAAACAGTATTTGATAGATCTCCTGTAAGGATTGCACGCAATCCATCAACAGTTGCATCTTGTCCAGATACACAGACCTTGCCATTGAGCTTGTTCTTCTTAAGAACAGCTACAGCTGCAAGTCCAAGACCTTCGTTAGCTGAAACAACTGCATCGAGCTTTCCGCCAGCCTTTGATAGCTGCTGTTCGAAAATAACTCCACCCTTTGCGTTATCCCAATCTGGGACAGCTGTGTCATCAACAAGTGTGTAGTTCTTTGAATCGATCAAAGGACGTAGCACTGAGTCATAACCAGCCTTGAACAAAGTTGCATTGTTATCAGTAGGTGAACCGTTCAAGTAAACGATACGAGCATTTGTCTTTCCTGCTGCATCAAGGCAAGCCTTAATGCCTTCACCCTGCAACTGGCCAACAGCCTGGTTGTCGAATGAAACGTAGTATGAAGCAGAGCCGTTAAGTGTTAGACGGTCGTAGTCGATTGTCTTAACACCTTGTGCTGCAGCTTTATCCTGAACAGCCTTAGCTGAATCTGAATCTAGGTTGACGAGGATAAGAACCTTTGCACCAGCTGTAAGCATCTGGTCTGCAATTGTTGCAAATGCTGCAACGTCACCGTTTGCATTTTGAATATCTACTTTAACTCCTGCTGCATCAAATGCTGCCTGTAGGAATCCGCGGTCAGCAGTTTCCCAACGGTTTGATGATGCTGCATCTGGAAGAATTACACCGACGAAGCTATCTGCAGCTTTGTCAGCCTTTGAGCAACCTGTTAGTGCGATTGAGATCGCAGCAAAGGCTGCAATTATCGCGAGGCGGCGTTTAGTCATATATGTAACACCTTTCGAAAGGGTTCACACCCCAGGGCAAGACTTTTCCGCCCAGATGAGGAGGGTGCAAATGTGACGCTTACGCTAGTAGGAATAGGCTGAAACCGCACTAGATAAATCACTCAATTCTTTCTTATTCACCTAACGTTTAGGTAACGCCGCAAGAGCACTGGCGGTAACCTTGGCCAATGTCCACGCAATTAGAGCTACTGCAGGCCGCGGTATTAGCTGCAGTTGATCGCATCATCTCAAGCGGTCAAATATCAGGGGATGCCCCTACTTCTATTGTGTTAGAGCGCCCAAAGAATCGCGACCATGGTGATTATGCAACCTCCATTGCGCTGCAACTTGCCAAAGCTGCTGGTCGCAGTCCGCGCGAGATAGCAGAGCTTGTTGCAGCTGAACTCACGGGAATTGATTCAATTTCACGAGTTGATATTGCTGGCCCAGGTTTTATAAACATTACATTGAATCGTGCAAGCCAGGCCGAACTTGTTGCAGCAATTCTGAAATCTGGCGCAGAATATGGCCAAGGAGATGCGCTCGCAGGTGTACGTATAAATCTAGAGTTTATTAGTGCAAACCCAACTGGACCGTTGCACTTGGGGCATACACGCTGGGCTGCAGTTGGAGATGCACTAGGACGAGTACTCAGTGCAGCAGGGGCCGATGTAACTCGCGAATTTTATATTAATGACCGTGGAAATCAGATGGATCTCTTTGGCGCATCCGTTGAGGCCGCTGCCCTTGGTAATGCGATTCCAGAGGATGGATATCAAGGCGCCTATATTTTGGATTTAGCTAAGGAAGTTGTTGCAGCTAATTCTGAAATAATAAATCTTCCAGAAGGCGTTCGTCATGAAGCTTTTCGTGAGGCTGCATATGCAGTTCAATTGAAAGATCAACAGCGCGTACTCGATACTTTTGGTACTCATTTTGATGTGTGGTTTTCGGAGCGTTCTTTGCACCAACAAGGCGCCGTAGAACACGGGTTAGAAAAACTTCGTAAAGAGGGCCATGTCTTTGAAGAAGAAGGCGCCATATGGCTTCGTACAACTGATTTTGGTGATGACAAAGACCGGGTACTCACTAAATCCGATGGGTCACTTACTTATTTCTCATCAGATACCGCTTATTACATTAACAAACGCGAGCGTGGCTTTGATATCTGTATTTATATGTTGGGTGCTGACCATCATGGTTATGTGGGCCGCCTTAAAGCAATTGCTGCATGTGCCGGTGATAATCCCGATTACAACATCCATGTATTAATTGGTCAGCTAGTAAAAATTATGGAGGGCGGGGAAGAGGTAAAACTCTCCAAGCGCGCCGGAACAATTATTACGTTAGAAGAACTTGTAGAAAAAGTTGGCGTTGATGCCGCCCGATATACGTTGATTAGATATCCCGTCGATACGCCTATGGTGATGGATATCGATGTATTGAAGCGCAATACCAATGAAAATCCGGTCTACTACGTTCAATATGCCCATGCACGAATCGCTGCAGTATTGCGCAACGCTGCCGACCTTCATATCTCTGTGGACGTGAAGGATTTCGATTCGGCTCAGTTAACACATGATCGCGAAAACGAACTATTGGGCGTGCTTGCTCAATTTCCCCGAGTCATTGCAACGGCTGCAGAACTGCGCCAGCCCCACAGAGTCGCCCGTTATTTAGAGGAGTTAGCCGGCACATATCACGGCTTTTATGCCGATTGCCGCGTTCTGCCTATGGGCGATGAAAATCCCTCGTCACTGCATACGGCCCGACTATTACTGTGTGCATCTACAAAACAAGTTATTGCAAATGGGTTAGCGCTATTAGGCGTCAGCGCACCAGAGAGGATGTAGTCATGTGGTCCTCTAACGTCTCGCAGTCTGAACAACTTAGTATTTCATTAATTTCTGCAACGGCTCTTGCAGCTGAATTCGGTACTCCTGCATTCATTATGGATGAAGCCGATTTTTATAACCGTGCAAAAAGTTGGGACCAGGCGCTCAAGAATGCTTTTGGTTCAGATGCCGGCACCGTGTATTACGCAGCCAAGGCATTTATCTGTGTTGAAGTTGCACGCTGGATTAAAGAGATTGGTATCGGAATTGATGTTTGTACCGGCGGCGAATTAGCCGTTGCATTGGCTGGTGGAATTGATCCATCAAAGATTGAAGTTCACGGAAACAACAAATCAGTAGCTGAAATAGAAAAGGCTGTAAGTGCAGGCGTTGGAACAATCGTTATTGATTCCCTCGTTGAAATTGAACGAGTAGCCGCAGCGGCAAATAATTTTGGCGTAGTTCAAGGCGTGCTCTTGCGCTTAACCCCCGGAATCGAAGCCCACACGCATGAATCGATTGCTACTGCACACGAAGATGTGAAGTTTGGGTTTTCAATTGCCAGTGGTGCCGCTTGGAAAGCAGTAGAAGCTACTCGAGTGCACGCATCAATTGCGCTGCGCGGTTTTCATGCACATATTGGCTCACAGATATTGGACACGGATTCATTTGAAATTAGCGCAGAGCGTCTGATTGCATTGCTGGCAAAATATCGAGATACATTTAACGAAGAGCTACCCGAATTAGATTTAGGGGGCGGTTATGGGATTGCTTATTTACCAGGAGATGAAGAGCTCTCACCAACTATTGTGATGAACGCCCTTGCCGCTGCCGTGAAAGAAAACTGCGATACATACACGCTGACTCACCCGCGCATATCGATTGAACCGGGACGAGCAATCGTTGGTCCGACAATGTTTACTTTGTATGAAGTGGGAACCGTGAAAGATGTCACTTTAGAAAACGGAGATAACCGTCGGTACATATCGATAGACGGCGGAATGAGCGAGAACATTCGCCCTGCCCTTTATGGTGCTGAATACACTGCAGTACTTGCTAATCGAACTAGCACGGCTCCAACACTTTCAACTCGACTTGTTGGAAAGCATTGCGAAACCGGCGACATCGTTATTCGAGAGATTGAGCTGGCCAGCGATATCGCACCAGGAGATTTATTAGCTACCCCAGTAACAGGTGCATATGGTCGAAGCATGGCAAGTAATTACAACCACATGCCACGTCCTCCAGTTATTGCAGTAAAAGATGGAAAAGCACGTGTAATTCTGCGTCGTGAGACCGAAGCTGATCTGTTAGGGCTCGATATTTAACGCCGATACAGGCATCTGTGAAAGAATAACCCGCATGGACGCAGGCTTAAAGACAATATCAATCGGAATGCTTGGCGCTGGAGTAGTTGGCAGCCAAGTAGCTCGCCTGCTGCAAAATGACGAACAAGAGTTATCTGAGCGCTCAGGTGCGCTATTAGTTTTGAAAAAAGTCGGTGTCCGCACTAACGCGCCACGAGAAGGCATTGATGCCTCAATGATTACAACCGACCTTCACTCAATCGTGACTGATCCAGAGATAAATATTGTCATCGAAGTCATGGGCGGAATCGAACCCGCACGTACATTGATTTTAGAAGCGATTAAAAATAAGAAATCTGTGATTACTGCCAACAAAGCTTTATTGGCAACCCATGGGCATGAGTTATTTAATGCAGCCGATGCCGCCAAAGTTGATTTGTATTATGAGGCAGCTGTAGCTGGTGCGATTCCCATTATTCGATCTATGCGCGAATCACTAGCTGGTGATCAAATTACTCGCGTCATGGGAATTGTTAATGGCACTACTAATTATATTTTGACAAAGATGCATGAAGAAGGCCGCGACTTTGCCGAAGTCCTCAAAGAGGCACAGGCGTTGGGTTACGCCGAGGCCGATCCAACCGCTGATATTCAAGGCCATGATGCCGCTGCTAAAGCTGCGCTGTTGGCAAGTTTGGCATTTCATAGCACAGTAACTATTGATGAGGTTTATTGCGAAGGTATTACAGGAATCTCTCTAGAAGATGTCAATGCCGCTAAAGCTATGGGTTCAGTCATTAAGTTATTGGCAATCGCCGAACTCACTTTAAAGGATGAGATTTCAGTTCGCGTGCATCCGGTGATCCTGCCAAATTCACATCCGCTGGCATCGGTTCGTAACGCCTTTAACGCTGTGTACGTAGAGTCTGAGTCTGCTGGCCAGCTGATGTTTTATGGTCGAGGAGCAGGTGGGGCACCCACAGCATCTGCAATCTTGGGTGACCTAGTTGCCGTTACTCGCCACCGTGCATATTCAACAGTTGGTTATGGTGAATCAGATTATGCAGATCTAGATATCGCGCCAGTGAGTGAAGTTAAATCACAGTTCTTCGTCCGTTTGCATGTTGCCGATAAGTCAGGTGTTTTAGCCGCGATTGCGCAGACTTTTGCGAGTGAAGATATTTCGATTCAAACTGTACGCCAGGCAGGCATGGGCAAAGACGCTGAATTAGTTGTGGTCACACACAATGCATCAGAGGCAGCGCTTAATGCTTGCATCAAGAAATTAACCGATATGGATATTGTCAGCAAAGTTGAATCAGTAATTCGCGTTGAAGGAGCGGTCTCATAAATGGCGATTTTTGGTAACAGTAAAAAGGGTGCACATCAATGGCGCGGAGTTATTGAGGAATACCGCCACCGCTTGCCAATTAATGCCAACACGCCGATCATCTCTTTGCGCGAAGGCGGCACACCACTTATTCATGCCGCTTTTCTCTCTGAATTATTAGGCAACAATGTTTGGATTAAGTACGAAGGCTTAAACCCAACTGGATCATTTAAAGATCGCGGAATGACGATGGCGATTTCAAAAGCTGCCGAAGAAGGTGCTAAAGCCGTTATCTGCGCCTCAACTGGAAACACTTCAGCATCGGCTGCAGCTTATGCAGTCAAGGCGGGGATGACACCAGCGGTATTAATTCCTAAAGGCAAGATTGCCATGGGCAAATTAGCTCAAGCCGTAATCCACGATTCAACCATCTTGCAGGTTAATGGAAACTTTGATGATTGCTTAACTCTTGCACGCGAGCTTTCGGAGAACTATCCAGTTGCACTTGTTAACTCAGTTAATCCATTTCGCATTGAAGGTCAAAAAACCGCCGCATTTGAAGTTGTAGATATGTTGGGCAACGCTCCAGATATTCACGCACTACCCGTCGGCAATGCAGGAAACATCACGGCCTATTGGAAGGGCTATAAGGAGTACTTCAAAGACGGTATGTCCCAACGTCTGCCAGCTATGTATGGTTTTCAAGCTGCAGGGGCGGCGCCAATTGTTAAAGGCAAAATCATTAAGAATCCAGACACTATTGCAACGGCAATACGTATTGGAAATCCTGCATCATGGGCACAGGCCGTTGATGCCCGCGATACGTCCGGTGGAGTTATCGATTCAGTTACAGATCGGGAAATTCTTGCCGCATACCGACTAATCGCAGCTAAAGAGGGAATTTTCGTAGAGCCTTCATCGGCCGCCGGTTTAGCAGGATTAATTAAGTACAAGAAGGCTGGAAAACTTCCAAAAGATAAGACGATAGTTATTACTGTTACTGGACATGGATTAAAAGATATTCCATATGCACTTGAGACTGCCAAGAAACCCGTCGTTGTTCCAGTCAATGTTAAAGCCGCCGCAAAGGCACTAGGCCTTAGTTAACATGAAGCCAACTTTTAGAGCCCAATCAATGCAGGTGCAGGTTCCTGCAACGAGCGCCAATTTGGGTCCAGGTTTTGACAGCCTTGGTTTAGCTCTGGGTATGCATGATCGATACATTGCGCAGATATTAGATGAAAAGATTATTGATATCGATGTTACGGGTGAAGGCGCCGATAGCGTGCCACGCAATGATAAAAACTTAGTAATTAAATCAATGCATAAGGGCTTTGAATTTTTAGGTGGTCAGCCTCGCGGAATCGCACTTCGTGCACTCAATGTAATTCCACACGGCCGCGGCCTTGGTTCCTCGGCCAGCGCAATCGTTGGTGGCTTATCACTTGCTCGCGCATTGGTACTTGGCGGCAATGAACGTATGAGCAACGACGACATGTTGAATTTGGCTAATGAACTAGAGGGCCATCCCGACAATGTCGCTGCAGCAATTTATGGCGGAGCAACAGTTGCCTGGCAAGAAATTCAACATGGTCATAACGTCGCACTCTCTGTGCAACTAGAAGTTGACCCACGTATTGGTGCAATCGCATTTGTGCCAGCAACCTCGGTTGCAACATCTAAGGCGCGAAAGATGTTGCCAGAGTTAATTACTCATGCCGATGCAGTCAAGAATTCGGCTAACACCGCATTGCTAGTTCATGCATTGCAATTTCGCCCTGATTTATTGCACACGGCTACCGAAGACTTCCTGCATCAGAGTTATCGCGCCGATGCAATGCCGGGCTCCTTTGCGCTCTTACAAAAACTTCGCAAAGCTGGCGTCGCAGCCTTTATCTCTGGGGCTGGGCCAACGGTTTTGGTCCTCCATACTGGCGGAGCTACCGAAGTCGATGAGTTAGCCCGTGCCGCTGGCGATAAGTTCATTACGAGCGCTTTGAGCCTCTCACGCACTGGTGCCAGCCTGGTCGCAGGCTAGATTTTGCCCTCAGCTAGGCACACTGCTAACATTTAGGCATCTGTTCGGCCTGCTTATTGTGGCCAGCAACATCTACAGATAATCACAAAAAAATCCACGGTCCTTTGGAAATATCTAAAAACCCAAAGGCCAATAGCGAAAAGATACACATGACAACAACTGATGAACCAGTACGCTCGCAAAGTCCAGAGCTAGCTGCGATGACCCTGCCTAAGTTAAAGACAGTTGCAACACAACTGGGCGTAGAGGGCGCAGCCAAGATGAAGAAGGATGCACTTGTAGAAGCGATCGCCGATTTACAGGCTAAGAATCGTGATGCTGCAAAGGCTGAACGCGAAGCACGCCGTGAAGCGCGCAATAGCCGTAAGAAAGAGACCAAGCCAGCGGCAAGCACCGCTCAAGATTCCGATGATGATTCAAGTGATGAAGCGCCATCGAATGATCGCAGCAATCGCAACGATCGCTTCGACCGAAATGATCGCACTCGTGGGCGTGATCGCAATCGCGACCGCAATAACCGCGACCGTGCACCGCGCGAAGAGCGCGAACCAGTTATCAGCGAGGACGATGTTCTAGTACCGGTCAGCGGACTTCTAGATATTTTGGACAGCTATGGCTTTATCCGTACATCGGGTTACTTGCCAGGTCCAAACGATGTTTACGTAACGTTGCAACAGATTCGTAAGAATGGTCTGCGCAAAGGCGATGTCGTAACAGGTCAAGTTCGCCAGCCACGTGAAGGTGAAACTAAGCAGAAGTTCAACGCGTTAATCACTCTTGAAACCGTCAATGGCATGAGCCCTGAAGAGGCGCGAAATCGCGTTGAATTTGGCAAGTTAACTCCGTTGTACCCACAAGAGCGCCTGCGCCTTGAGACCGAGCCAAATATTTTAACAACACGCGTTATCGATTTAATTGCGCCAATTGGTAAGGGTCAGCGCGGACTTATTGTTTCACCTCCTAAAGCGGGTAAGACAATGGTTTTGCAGGCAATTGCTAATGCGATTACATCAAATAACCCAGAGTGTCACTTGATGGTTGTCTTAGTTGATGAGCGTCCAGAAGAAGTTACCGATATGCAGCGCAGCGTTAAGGGTGAAGTTATCGCTTCAACTTTCGACCGCCCAGCCGATGATCACACAACAATTGCCGAGCTTGCTATTGAGCGTGCAAAGCGTCTTGTTGAACTTGGTCATGACGTAGTTGTTCTTCTCGATTCAATTACTCGTCTAGGCCGTGCATACAACATCGCAGCGCCTGCCTCAGGTCGTATCTTGTCCGGTGGCGTTGACTCAGCTGCGTTGTATCCACCTAAAAAGTTCTTTGGAGCTGCTCGTAATATTGAAGATGGTGGATCACTAACAATTCTTGCAACTGCACTTGTCGATACAGGTTCTCGCATGGATGAAGTTATCTTCGAAGAGTTCAAGGGAACTGGAAACATGGAGTTAATCCTTGATCGTCGCCTTGCAGATAAGCGCATCTTCCCAGCGGTAAATGTTGTGGCATCTGGTACTCGTAAGGAAGAAATCCTTATGGGCTCTGAAGAGCTCAACATTGTCTGGAAACTTCGTCGAGTACTTCATGCACTCGAGCCACAGGCAGCGCTCGAACTTCTCCTTGAGAAGATGAAGGGCACTAAGTCCAACGTTGAGTTCTTGATGCAGATCCAGAAGACAACTTCTGGCCCTGATGACAGCAAGTAATTAGGCGTAAATTTCTTAAAAACTAGGCTTTGGCCTACTCTTATCCACGTTAACCAATCCGT
>CAIXPV010000128.1 GCA_903921405.1 uncultured Actinomycetes bacterium | reverse complement strand
GGCGGTTTGCTTTCTGTTGCACTAATCCCGCGGATTGCTCCGGGTGGGCGTTACCCACCACTTTGCTCTTTGGAGTCCGGACTTTCCTCGGTACCTTGCGGCAACGCGGTGATCCGGGCGACTCTTCTTAGGTTAAGGATACGGGTAATTCATATGTTCTTGTAATCCCTTTAAATATGGGCAAGAGTTCGCGAATGCACACGAGCCGAGAAGTCGTTTATTCCAGTGGTGGTGGCGCAGCAGCCAGTCAGCCATTAGCAGTGAGTGCAGCGATATCAATTCTAAAACAAGGTGGCTCATTTATTGATGCAGGCATCGCGCTGAGCGCAGTTATAAGCGTCGTAGAACCAGGTGCATCGCATCTTGGCGGTGATGCTTTTTTAATCACGCACCATGCGGGCACAAAAGAAAATCTAGCTTTTAATGGAAGCGGTGAAGCACCACATGCAGCAACACCTTCGGCCTATGCCGATGGAATACCTTTGCATGGATACAAATCGGCGACGGTTCCCGGGTTGGTTTCAACATGGTTTGCGGCACATGAGCGTTATGGAAAACTGTCAATGCAACAGTTGTTGGCTCCAGCGATTGAGTATGCGGAGAATGGTTTTGCTGCAACACCCGGGTTTGTAAAGCGTATCGCTGGGCATTTAGCCATTGCGCCAGATACCGAAATTTTTAAAGCAATGGGAATAGATCCAGCGGTAAAAGTTGGAGAGATAGTTATTCAAAAAGATCTTGCCCAATCTCTTCGACTAATTGCAGAACAAGGCCGCAGCGCTTTTTATCAAGGCGATATTGCGAATAAACTTATAGCTAGATCTGATCACTGGTTTAACTCCGAAGATTTGAATTCGCACACAACTCGAGTGCTTAATCCTCTTGCTGTGAAATACCGTGGAGCAACTGTTTTTGGTCAACCACCACCAAGCCAGGGAATGATTTTGTTAGAAGAGTTACTTCTGTGCGAACGCTTTGATATCTCATCACTTGATGAGGCCGATCGCATTCACGTTGGCGTAGAGTCAAAGAAAATTGGCTTTGCTGATAGAAATCTCACGCTTGCAGATCCCGAGTTTTTAGAAGTTAATGTTGAGAAAATCTTGTCAAAGGAAAATATAGATGCAAGAAGCCCACAAATAGAGCTCAATAAAGCTAATAATGACCGTACTAAGTCCCAAGAAGGCAGCGATACAACGTATTTCTTAGTTGTAGATAATGAAGGCAACGCGGTTTCTTGGATTCAATCGGTCTTTCATGGTTTTGGAAGTTCATGGGTCATCCCTGGTACTGGAATCGTGCTCAATAACCGCCTTACTGGTTTTTCACTTCACCCTCAATCTCCAAATATCATCGCACCAGGAAAGCGTCCTGCGCACACTTTGAATGCGTGGACGGCTACACGTGCAGACGGTTCACTCTATTTAGTGGGTGGGACGCCTGGGGCAAATATCCAAGTTCAAACTAACTTGCAGTTGATTCTTAACGTGATTGATCTGAAGATGAATGTGCAGGAGGCCATTGAAGCACCGCGCTGGCAGCACTTAAGTATCCCCGGCCAAAGCTCCCTTGAAGAGTTAGGTGATGGTGTACTTGAAATAGAAGAGCGAGTACCGACGCCGGTGATAGATGCACTTAGATCAAAGGGCCATGATGTACAAATAATTGGTGCTTGGGCACATGGTTCTTCCGTACAAATGCTAGAAGTTCTAGACAATGGGACGTATGCCTTTGGTTCAGATCCTCGTTGTGATGGCCTTGCAGCGGGAATTTAGGTAATAGAACAAAGCGTGAACAACCTCTACGATAAGGGCATGTCTTCACTGCCCCATGATCCTCAGTGGGCTCGTGCCAATACTTTGTTTTCGCAAAAGACAAGTGATGCTGATTTCGCTTTGATTGGCGTTCCGGCACATGAAAGCTCGATTTCACTCAACAACGCGCACTTAACCCCCGCCGCAATTAGAGAAGCACTAGCCCGATACTCGACATTTTCAACTTCAGCCGACATCGACTTAGCGGGTACATCCTTTATTGATTTGGGTGATGTGCAATCCCCTGACGGCGAGGAAGGTCGCGGGCGCGTAAAAACTGCGGTTAAGGGCCTACTAGAGCAGCATAAATTGGTAGTTGCCCTGGGCGGAGATAACTCCATTACATACTCTGTGGCATCTAGTTTGTGGCCAGATTTGTCAAACGTTGGCTTGATTACCTTTGATGCACACCATGATTTACGTGATGGTCACAGCAATGGATCACCTGTATGGGAACTCATTCAAGCTGGATTACCTGGCAAAAGCATTGTGCAGATTGGTATCGCTGACTTTGCAAATAGCGCTGAATACAGTGCACGGGCTAAAGAAAATGGAATTACCATAATTCCACGATGTGAACTTCGCACACGTTCAATAGCCGATGTTGTTAAGCAGGCCCTCGACATTGCAGGTGCTGGCGGACGCGAAATCTATGTTGATTTAGACGTTGATGTTTGTGATCGCAGCGTTGTGCCAGCATGCCCAGCGGCGATGCCAGGTGGAATATCTGCTGATGAACTACGACAAGGTGCATTCTTACTTGCAGCCGATGAACGGGTGCGTGCTATCGATATAACTGAGATTGATGCCTCAATTGATTCGGCAGATCAGCGCACAATTCGCCTGGCCGCCTTATTGGTTTTAGAGGCCGCGGCTGGTTTAGCGTCTAGATAAGTGTTGTAACTACTTCTTTAGCTGCCGAAAGAACCGCACCTGAGTTAATCAATGTTGTCGCAGCCTCAAGTTCGGGTGATAAAAAGCGATCTGGGCCAACTCCTGGCACTGTTTTGCGAAGTTCAGCAATAACACGCGCAGTTGCTGGTGAAGGTGTCAACCCTTGGCGAAACTCAATTGCTCGAGCAGAGGTCACTAATTCAATCGCCAGAATACGGGCTAAATTCTCAACTACCTTACGAAGTTTGCGTGCAGCCGACCAGCCCATAGAGACATGATCTTCTTGCATGGCAGATGATGGAATCGAATCAACACTTGCTGGCGTAGATAAACGTTTGTTTTCACTGACTAATCCGGCCTGTGTGTACTGCGCGATCATTAACCCTGAATCAACGCCAGGATCGTGGGCTAGGAATGGTGGCAGGCCAGCTGATCGGTGTTGATCTAAGGCACGATCTGTTCGGCGCTCAGCCATTGATCCTAAATCAGTTGCGGCGATTGCTAGAAAATCTAGAACATAACCAACTGGTGCTCCATGAAAGTTTCCATTTGATTCAACGCGACCATCGGGCATTACAACAGGATTGTCGATCGAGCTGGCTAATTCACGAGCGGCAATAGTTGAGGCGTGCGTAATTGTGTCGCGGACTGCGCCATTGACTTGCGGGGCACAGCGCAAAGAGTACGCATCTTGCACGCGTGAATCATTTTCTAAGTGTGAAGCAACGATGCCTGAGCTCTGAAGCATTGCATAGATATTTGCAGCACTTACTGCTTGACCAATCTGTGGGCGCAATGGTGCATGAAGATCTGGGGCAAAGACACGATCAGTACCGAGTAGACCTTCAATGCTCATCGCTGTTGTAATGTCGGCAACTGCGCATAAGTGTTCTAGATCAGCACAGGCCATAATCAACATACCGAGCATTCCATCGGTGCCGTTAATTAAAGCAAGACCCTCTTTAGCCTCTAACTCAATTGCTGAAATTCCAGCGGCATCTAATGCTTGCATCGTTGGCATTTCAATCCCATTCGCATCATGGACTCGACCTTCACCCATCAGTGCAAGTGCGCAGTGCGACAGCGGAGCTAAGTCACCACTGCAACCGAGTGAACCAAACTCTGGAACAACCGGAGTAATGCCCTTATTGAGGAATTCAACATAAGCCTGTGCCAGCGCTACACGCACACCAGTGCGTCCAGATGCCATTGTGCGCAGGCGCAAAAACATCAATGCCCGCACTACTTCACGCTCAATTGCTGGACCTACACCTGCGGCATGAGACCTGATTAAAGATTTCTGTAACTGAACTCGATCTTCTACGTCAATGTGTCGGTTAGCCAATGCACCAAAGCCAGTTGAAACACCATAGACCGGAACTCCACCAGCGGCATAGCCTTCAATAAATTTCCTGGATGTATTCATTGCATCGATTGCGCTCTGTGATAGCTCTACTTGTGCGCCGTATCTAGCAACGGAAATTACATCATTGAAAGTGACGCCGGAGGTCGATAACGTGATTGTTTTAGATGAGCTGGAGGCCATTGCGCCAAACCTGTTCTACTAAGTTAACACCGGGGCGATATGCCAAGTGAATATACGATGGAGCGTTAAGAATTTGGAAATCGGCACGTGCACCTTCAACTAAATGACCAATGTCATCGCGGCGCAGCGCTTTGGCACCACCCATAGTTGCCGACCATACTGCTTGCTCTGGGGAAAAATGCATTTCGCGAACAGCCATCGCAATAATAAATGCCATGCTTGTTGTGTATGACGATCCCGGATTGCAGTCTGATGCAAGGGCAACGCAGATGCTTGCTTCTAGCAACGGGCGCACATCGGGATATACCGATCTAGTTGAAAACTCTGCTCCAGGTAATAACGTTGCAACGGTTTTAGACGTTGATAGCGCTTCGATGTCGGCCTCACTGAGGTGAGATACATGATCAACTGATGCTGCATCTAGTTCGACGCCTAGCATTACACCTTGGCCTTCTTGTAATTGATTGGCGTGGATGCGGGGCAATAAACCTAGAGCGATTCCAGCTTTTAAGATTCGCCGCGCATCATCGACTGCAAAGGCACCTTTGTCGCAGAAAACATCTATCCACTTGGCAAATGGTGCAGAAGCTTCCAGCATTTCACCGCACACTAAATCAACATAATCTTTAGGCGAATCCTTGTACTCGACAGGTACAACGTGGGCACCCAAGAAAGTTGTTTCATCCGTGATCTGACTTGCAATTTCAAGGCAGCGACGCTCATCGTGGGCGGATAAACCGTAGCCGGACTTGATTTCAAGGGTTGTTGTTCCGCCGGAGTGAGCCTCTGCCGCTAAGAATTTGGCATGGGCAAGAAGTAATTCATCACTAGCCTTACGGGTCTTTTCGACGGTGGATGCAATTCCGCCGGCGGTGTAACTCTCCCCCAACATGCGCGCCCGGAACTCATTGCTGCGATCTCCAGCAAAGATCATGTGTGTATGACTATCTACATAACCCGGTAGCACGCACATGCCTTCGGCATCGATACTTGTTTTAATGTGTTTTGTTGGTGCCTGCGAATTCGGCCCTGCCCAAGCAATGACTCCATCTTCAATCAGCAGAGCTGCCTCTTTGATTAAACCCAACTTTGTTCCATCATGGCTTGGGTCATTTGTAACTAACTGACCAATGTTGGTAATTAAGGTACTTGTCATGATCTATTCAATGTCTAACATCGGGACATGGACATGACGCTCTTTAGCAGTATCAATTGCCAAGTCATATCCAGCATCGGCGTGACGAATAACTCCCATGCCCGGATCATTGGTTAATACTCGTGCTAATTTCTGCGCCGCTAACTTTGTGCCATCGGCAACTGATACCTGACCTGCATGAATCGAACGTCCCATGCCGACCCCACCACCGTGGTGAATCGATACCCACGATGCACCTGATGAAATATTGACCATTGCATTTAATAGCGGCCAATCGGCAATCGCATCTGATCCATCAATCATCGCTTCGGTTTCGCGATACGGTGATGCAACTGATCCACAGTCCAAATGGTCACGGCCAATAACAATCGGTGCCGATACCTCACCACGGGCAACTAAATCATTAAATGCAAGACCTGCCTTATCGCGTTCGCCATACCCCAACCAACAGATACGAGCAGGCAGACCTTGAAAGGCGACTTTTTCTTGAGCCATGGTTATCCAACGATGCAGACCTTCATTTTCTGGGAATAAATCAAGTACGGCCTTGTCGGTGCGGTAAATATCTTTTGGATCACCAGAGAGTGCCACCCAGCGAAATGGACCTTTTCCTTCACAAAACAGTGGGCGAATATAGGCCGGAACAAAGCCTGGGAAGGCAAAGGCGCGTGAATAACCGCCTTGGCGAGCCTCATCACGAATCGAATTGCCGTAGTCAAAGACTTCAGAGCCCTTGTCCATAAAGCCCACCATGGCTTCAACGTGCTTAGCCATCGATGCCTTCGAACGTTTGGTGAAATCCTCTGGATCATCTTTAGCCATTTGTGCTGCGTTGTGAACATCAATACCTATTGGAATATATGACAACGGGTCATGTGCCGAGGTCTGGTCAGTGACAATATCGATTGGTACATCCATCGATAAGAGAAGTGGAAAGAGTTCAGCAGCATTGCCAACTAAACCAACTGAGAGTGGAAGACCTAACGACTTTGCTTTTAGTACTCGCTCAACTGCATCATCTACCCCGTCGGCAATCTCATCTAAGTACCGAGTCTCAATACGTTTTTCTAGCCGTGACTTATCAACATCAACAATTAAACACACTCCGCCATTCATTGTCACCGCTAGAGGTTGAGCACCGCCCATGCCTCCACAGCCGCCAGTTAATGTCAGTGTTCCTTGTAAAGTACCGTTGAAGCGTTTTTGTGCAACTGCAGCAAATGTTTCATACGTACCCTGTAAAATTCCTTGAGTGCCAATATAGATCCATGAACCGGCAGTCATCTGCCCGTACATTGTTAATCCTAAATGCTCTAAACGACGAAACTCTGGCCAATTTGCCCAATCTCCAACTAGGTTAGAGTTTGCAATCAAGACACGTGGTGCCCATTCGTGCGTTTGAAACACTCCGACAGGTTTACCCGATTGCACTAATAAAGTCTCATCATCTTTTAAGCTCGTTAAACTTTTAACAATTGCATCAAAAGATGGCCAGTTACGGGCAGCTTTACCTGTTCCTCCATAGACCACTAAGTTCTCCGGGTGTTCGGCTACTGCAGGATCTAAGTTGTTATGTAGCATTCGAATCGCCGCTTCTTGCGCCCAGCCCTTGGCAGTTAAATTGGGACCAGTGGCGGCATGCAAAATACGTGAAGTCATGCGGATAAGACTATCGGGGCTAGATAGGACTGGAAAGGGCTATTTGCAGAGGCTTTTAGCCCATTCTTGGTACTCCGCCGATAGTTGTGTTACTGCAGCAATTTCATGAATCTTTGATCGATCACCATTCTTTGCTGCATATAAATCACGAATAGTAATTCCATGGGATGGGGTTTTGATGACGTGAATTGAATCTCCTGCAGAAATTTCACCTTCTTGAATTATTCGAAGGTACGTTCCGGGCTTTCCTGCGGCCATAAACTCTTTAATTAAAGTAGGGCGATTCCAAAAACCTGCAAAGACGCGACACGGTATGCGCGGCTGCGAAACTTCTAGAACTGTCGAACCTATCTTCCACTGTTCGCCAACGACCGCAGCATTTACATCGATATCAGAGGTCGTTAAATTCTCGCCGAAACTGCCATTACTAATTAAATTTCCTAATTCCCTTTGCCACCAATCGGCATCTTCGCGTGCATAGGCATAAACTGCTTTGTCATAGCCACCATGATGTGTGCGATCAACAATATGATCATTTTCGACTTGCTCATTCTTAAATCTAATTGGGCCAACTACTGATCGCTTATCAATTCCAGATTTAGCTTCTCTGCCGGTCCAATCTCCTTCAATCAATTGGGAGGCGATATTTATCGAAAGAACGTTCATGTACTGCTATTCAGGAAAATGGCAAGCAACTTGTGAATTGCCTATCTGCAACAACTCAGGCACTTCGCTGCGACATTTATCGGTCGCCTTCCAGCAGCGAGTGTTAAAAACACAACCAGATGGCGGATTAACTGGGCTTGGTAGATCTCCAGACAAAATGATTCGCTCTCGGGTCTTCTCAGTACGCGGATCTGGTTGTGGAACTGCAGATAAGAGCGCCTTTGTATATGGGTGGTGCGGATTGGCATAGAGTGCGTTGGTCTCACCGATCTCCATAATTTTGCCCAAATACATCACGGCAACCCGATCAGAGATGTGTTGAACTACAGATAAGTTGTGGGCGATAAAGACCATACTGATGCCATCTTGCTCTTGGAGATCTTCAAGTAAGTTAATAACTTGGGCTTGAATCGACACATCTAGGGCGCTGACTGGCTCATCGGCGATGATAAATCGGGGTTTTAATGCGATTGCCCGCGCAATTCCGATGCGCTGTCGCTGTCCGCCAGAGAACTCGTGTGGGTAACGGTTGTAGTGCTCAGGGTTTAAACCAACGCGCTCCATTAAGGATTGAACCGCAGTTTTTAATCCCTCTTGCGGTTCGATACCCTGAATTTCAAATGGAGCCGTAATGATCTTTCCGATTGTCTGACGAGGATTCAACGCTGTGTATGGATCCTGAAATATAATTTGCATCTGAGAACGAAGCGGGCGCATCACGCCTGCTTTAAAATTGGTGATGTCCTGACCTTCAAAAATTAGTTTGCCTGAAGTTGGCTCAATGAGCTTTAAAATAGTTCGACCAGCTGTTGTCTTTCCACAGCCAGATTCGCCCACTAACCCAAGAGTTTCACCTGCCAATAAATCAAAAGAGATCCCATCGACAGCTTTAACTACTTGATGCTTGAGCTTACCGCCGATTGGAAAATGTGTTGTCAGATTTTGTACGCTAAGAATTACATCGTTGCTCATCAGCGCACCTCCTTGAGCTCTTTAATAAAGAGTTGATCACGCACTGTTTCGCTCACGTGACATCTGGAAAGATGAGCAGGATTTAGACCGAGTAGTTCAGGTCTATCAGTTTCACAAATATCACCGGGTGCATGGCTAGCAAATTCGCAGCGCGCAGCAAAAGCACATCCGCTCGGTAGGTTAATAAGTGATGGAGGTTGACCTGGAATCGCTTTGAGGCGATCTGAACCGTGGGTTGATATGCGCGGCACTGACTTGAGCAAACCAAGTGTGTATGGGGCTTTGGGTTTATAGAAAACATCATCGACCGAGCCTTGCTCCACAATTCGTCCGCCATACATAACTGAAACTCTGTCGGCAACTTGCGCCACAACGCCAAGATCATGAGTAATAAGCAGGATTCCCATATTGAACTCTTTTTGCAAAGAGGCGAGCAAGATTAGAATTTGGGCTTGAACGGTTACATCCAAGGCCGTCGTTGGTTCATCGGCGATTAATATGCGAGGAGAGTTCATAAGCGCCATGGCAATCATCACGCGCTGGCGCATACCCCCTGAAAACTGATGCGGGTATTCATCGGCACGCTGGGCTGGCTCTGAAATACCGACTAGATCGAGCATTTCTATTGCACGCGTGAGCGCCTCTTTTTTCTTGCCCGGATTGTGAACTAAATAACCCTCGGCTAATTGATTGCCGATCCGGTAGTAGGGATGTAGCGACGACATAGGATCTTGAAAAATCATCGCCACCGCTCGCCCACGTAGCAAACGAATTTCTTCATCGCTGGCGGTGACAATATCTATATCGCGGTCGCCATCTTTTAACATAATCGAACCCGATAATTGAGCCACGCCTTTTTTGTGTAAGCCCATAACCGATAGGCCCGAAACAGTTTTGCCAGAACCAGATTCGCCAACAATAGCTACCGTCTCACCCTCGTTGAGCGTTAATGACACGCCATCGACCGCGCGGACCAAACCATCATCAGTTGGAAAAGCTACTTGTAAATCACTTATCTTGAGTAGCTCAGCCATTAGATCCTCACTCGTGGATCTAAGACAGCGTAGAGCATGTCAATTATTAGGTTCATAATAATTACAACAGCGGCGGCCAATATGGTTGTTGCCAGCACAATAGGTAGATCGAATTCGTATGTTGAACGAAGTGTTAATCGACCTAAACCTGGCAAGTTAAAAATCGTTTCAGTAATGATTGCGCCACCGATAAGGCCAGCAAAGTCCAACCCTGCCAAAGTTATAATTGGTGCAAAGACTGCGCGCATTGTGTGCTTAAAAAGCACTGTGCGCTCTTTGACGCCTTTAGCCCTGGCCGTACGGATGTAATCCTCGCCTAAGGTTTCTAAGACTGCCGCACGCGTAAATCGTGTGTAAAGGGCGGCATAGGCAATTGCCAAAGTGATCCATGGCAAAATAAAGAACTGGAAAAACTTAAAAGGGTTTTCGATAAGTGGCGTATAGCCAACTAAAGATAAGGGAACTAACTTCCATTTGATCGTCACCCAGATGAGAAGAGCTAAACCCGTTACGAAAGTTGGAAGCGATGTTCCTAGCAATACAAAGACTGAGCTTAGGCGGTCGGGCCATCTATTCTTAAATCTTGCCGCGATGATTCCTAGACTGACGCCAACGATAAGCCAGAGAATTAAGGCTCCTAGAGCCAAACTGACAGTTACAGGAAGAGCTTCACGCAGTAAGTCAGTTACACATGCATTTTCATTGTAAGAATAACCAAAGGAAGGGGCTGGGCACGTAAA
Source organism: uncultured Actinomycetes bacterium (assembly GCA_903921405.1). Taxonomy (GTDB): domain Bacteria; phylum Actinomycetota; class Actinomycetes; order Nanopelagicales; family Nanopelagicaceae; genus Planktophila. Next base: position 704 of record CAIXPV010000128.1, on the reverse strand, counting down.
GGCTGCAGAGCCAGTGCCGTAAGAGCGTCCTAAAAAGATACCGCCCAGAAAGAGGAAATACTGAATGTACAGCGGCTTATCAAAGCCAAGTTTGATGCGGTTGCCAGCAATGATCTGGTCTGTGCAGTGTTGTCCGCATGTAAGGGCTGCTGGATCAAAAGGCAGTAATGAGAAGATTGCAAAAACAACGGCCGACACTACTAAAAGTGTCATGAGTGCAAAGAAGGCACGGCGAGCAACAAAGTTAAGCATCTCGACCCCTTCTATTTTGGCTAAAAATGTACTTCAAGTAAATACTCCTGACACTGATCGAAATCAGTGCCAGGAGTACTTTACTTCGAACTTCTTATATTTTCTGCATCAAAAAAGTGAGATTAGTTATTAATCCACATCTTTCCAAATGCAGGGTTACCCTGAGGTACCCAGAAGAACACACCAGCTACTTGTGATCCCCAAACAAACTGAGCCTTACCAAAGATTGTTGGCAGTACCCAGAAGTTCTTCATTGCTTGTACATCGAGTGCCTTCCACATAGCTGCCTGCTTGGCACGATCAGTAGTCAACATCGCTGTGTTGACGCCCTTTTCAAATGCTGCATAGGCTGGATCGCTTGTGTTCTGGCAGAGGTTAAATCCACCAAATGAAGCGAAGAGCTCTGGAATAACTGTTGATGCATTTGCCCAGTCGGCGCCCCAACCTGACAT
>CAIXPV010000127.1 GCA_903921405.1 uncultured Actinomycetes bacterium | reverse complement strand
CTCTATGGACTGTTCCCAGCGCTCACCGATGGCGTAGGTAAGGCATGGATTGCAGGATTAAGTGAAGATAGCCATCGTGGCCGTGCGCAGGGCGTTTACCAAGCTTCAATGAACTTTGCAGTCTTAGGAGCAGGAATTTGGGGCGGTGCAATGTGGTCAAAGGGAGATATTCAGTGGCCACTCATTGTTGCTGCGGCTGGTGCCCTTATTGGTGCGCTAACTCTTGCAACAAGCCATCTACGGCCTGTTCGATCAAAGTGAGCGTCTCTTCGTAGGCTTCAACCGATTGGTTATATGGATCTGGAACTTCAAGCTTAGAAAAATCCGCCGAATCAGGATCAATTGATTTAAGAGATTTATCGAAATTTCGTAAGTAAAAAACTTTACTCCTGGACTCTTCGCTATCGGCAAGCTTCATTACTTTCTGAAAGTTGTTCGAATCCATGACCAAGATTAAATCGGTAAGGAAGAAATCTGAGGCGTGAAATTGACGTGCAGCATGGACGTATGCATATCCAGCGCTCTGCCACACTTGCTTAGATGTTGGATGTGCACCTTGACCTACATGCCATGTATCCGTGCCCGAACTATCAACGGTAATTCGCGGACTGGTCCACTCGGCTGTGCGATTAGATAACACTGCAGCGGCCATCGGTGAACGGCAGATATTGCCCATACAGACCATTGTTATTCGTATCTCGGGCAGGAGCTTTAATCGCTGAATCAAGCCTCTGGCTCTTCTTCTAAGGCCTCTTGTACCGATTTTAAGCGTCGTTCAATTTCATCGGCCTCTTCAATGCGCCCCTGCATACGTATGATCTTTGCAATTCGAGATTCAACATCGATAATGAACTCGAAGTCCTTAGGTTCATCGTCGGTGACGACTGAAAGTACTTGTTCCAATGTTGCTAAGCCATCATCGAATTTCTCCAATAAAACCTGTGCTTTTCCAAACTCAAAGAGTGCAAAAGTCTCACGTCGATGATCGTGACCAGTTTCAAATACATCAATGGCTCGTCGGGCAGTCTCAAGGGCGAGTTCGCCTTCATTAAGTTCAATCAGACATGAAGCCATTTTTTGATCGCACCTGGCAACATGGATTACTTCTTTGTTGCGTTTAAATAATATGCGCGCTTCTTTGAAGGAATCGATCGCTTTTTCGTAGTTCTTTAACTCGCGCTCTGCACAACCAATAAGGTGTAGATCATTAGCTGCGCCAATTTCATTTCCATCTACTAGGTGCTCCTGTGCGCATTCGCGCATCGTCTCTACAACTTTGTCGTACTGCTTGGATGTGTACCACCATTCGCCAAGTGTGCAAGCAAGCTCTAAAGCGATAGGCGATTTATTTTCGCGCAAAATCTCAACTGCTTTACTCATCGCAGTTGCAGCTTCATCCATACGTTTTAATTGATTTAAGTTATATCCAATCGCTGAATACGCCTGAGCTAAACCCTCGCTAGGCGCGTTGGCACCTAGCGTTGAATAAATATCGCGCGCAGTTTCAGCTAAGGCGAGTGCTTCGTCATATTGCCCACGGGCATAAATACGGGCACTGAGTTCGTAATATGTGCTGGCACGTTCTTCGCCATCGACTTCAGGAATTCGATCCCAGAGCATTTCCTCTGTGATGATTTCATCCATATCATCGTCTTCGTTCACGCAGCCCGCCTCTCCTGTGCAAACTCTTTAACCGACTCTATACGCAAATAGTTAAGGGCGCGTGGGAATTTCAATCTGAGCCACCCTCCAATTTCCAGATTTTGCAGCCTTAAGCACTGCTGCCGTTACAAGTCTGACCTGACTCTGCGCATAGGCATCAAAGCTGTGCCCCCAAGGACAGCGGTTCTGCATCGCGCAAACCCAGCCATTGGTGCCCATATTGAGCACTGTGGCACCGCTAGCGCCCGTGTAATAAGTGGACATTGCTACCCATCCTTTTTCAGTAGGGCTTATCGTCGCTCGTGCCAAAATCTCTACTCCTGGCCCCCTCGTACCCATTGCTGTATCGGCTTCGTAGCCATAAATACCTTTGATGATTGCATTATTTCCTAAGACAGAAAAAGGCCATCTATTTTGTGACTCTAGATCTTTCTTAATCCCCAATGCAAAGTACTGCGAGCCGATTAATAGAGATTCCGGATTATTAATATCGCGGAATGGAATACGGCCAATTAATTCTCTACCTGTTAATTCTGTGCGCGCATAAGCGGTATTTCCACCAAATATCAAAAGATTTATTCCGGAGGCTACAGCGTTTTCTACAGTAGAGCGCATTGATTGAGTCCAGAATTCGCTGTGACCACCAAAGACTAGTGAGCCAGAGTTAATAACTGGTCCCTTATCTAAATCTACATCAGTCATATAACTAGTATCTAAACCTAACTGTTCAATCATCGTCACTAAAGGCTGTTCCATGTATCGGAACTGACCAGTGCCATCTCCATCATAAGGGCGATCAAAACTCACTTGGCTGCTCTTGGTATCACTCTTACCGTTAGCACCTTTATAGATTGATGCACCTCCCCACTGGTTATATGCCTGCCATGTTAAGACCGATGAGACAAAAGTTATGTCGCTTTTTTGTGACTGCGATCGAATTACGATTGGGATAAAAGTTGATGCTCTCCCTGCCGATTTTAATTTTGCTATATACGCTCCGGGCGGGGTCTTTGAACTAGCCGTAAAACTTTGTGCAGACTTAATGTGTGCAATTAAGCGAGCGCCCTTACCTTGGTAATAACCGATTCGATAGATGTAAATATCTGCTTGTTGTGGCCCAACAATTGTTAGCTTCGCGCTCTGCCCACATCCAATGCTGGTTGCATCAAAGTAGCCTTCAACGCGAGGTAGGTTTTTTCGGCGGGAATAGTCTGCGCTCAATCGAAATGGAACATCAGATGCCCAATCGGCATTTCCTACGTGACGATTTTCTCTGGCCACCCACCCAGAGCTTTGATCCCAGCCACAATCCTGTGCCTGCGCCGGCAGTGGTGCCATCAGGGCCACAATGAGGCTCAGGATTGCCAATACCTTCATGGATCAACTCTAGGTTGATTTCAAATAGACAGTCGAATGAGCCTGCTTTACGCTTTCTACCTGCAAATCATTTGCATCTAGGGGGCTCATGAACGTCGTTATAGCTAAGGCAGCCCCCGCACCTCAACGTCTGACGAAGAACGAGTGGCGGCGCATGGCGGGGATGTTCGGCTTCATACTCTTTTTACACGTGGCTGGTGCCTTACTGATGTGGAAGGCCACAACCGGTAATTACATTCTTAGTGATGGATCTTTATTCGGTTGGGGAACTGCCGCGCTTGCGTACACGCTTGGTATGCGCCACGCATTTGATGCCGACCACATCAGTGCCATCGATAACACAACACGTAAGTTGATGTCGGAAGGCAAACGCCCACTGGCTGTTGGTTTTTTCTTCTCGCTCGGACATTCTTCTGTCGTTTTTGTTTTAGCAATGCTGCTCAACTTTGGTATTAAAGCTCTTGGCTCACAGCTTAAAGATGAAAACTCTTCGCTACATCACTACACCGGCTTAATAGGTACTACGGTGAGTGGTACTTTCTTGATGCTCATCGCAATTTTGAATTTAGTTATTTTAATCTCTATCGTCAAAGTTTTCATCCACATGCGTAAAGGTACATACAACGAAGAAGAGTTAGAAAAACACTTAGACTCTCGCGGCTTTCTAATGCGCTTCTTTGGGCCCATTGCTCGACGCATAGATGCATCATGGAAAATGTATCCGCTTGGCATACTGTTTGGTCTTGGCTTTGATACTGCAACTGAGATTGGACTACTTGTACTAGCCGGCTCTTCTGTCATTGCCGGATTACCCTGGTGGGCAATAATCTCTCTTCCTTTATTTTTCGCTGGTGGAATGAGTTTGCTCGATACCATCGATGGCTCTTTTATGAACTTTGCTTATGGGTGGGCTTTTTCAAAACCAGTCCGCAAGGTTTACTACAACATCATTATCACGGGCCTATCTGTCTCGGTAGCATTCTTTGTTGGCGGACTGGAGCTGTGTCAAGTATTCGCACGACAGCTAAACCTCACTGGTGGTTTTTGGGACTACGCACTAGCTTTTAACCTAAATAATGCAGGCTACTTTATCGTTGCCTCATTTGTGATTGTGTGGAGCATTGCATTATTGCTATGGAAGTACGGCAAGATTGAAGAGCGCTGGCACAATAAAGCCCATGCGGCACAGTTGGAACGGGGCGAAAAGAGCGATCACGCCGCAGCCGGTATAGATCTTGGACCAATTACTGATGGTTTTATCATCGACTAAATATTTCAATGCGGGCCTGCCCGATGGCTGCGCCTAACAGAACTATTGCTGCACCGACTGGTTCATACCAACTAACTTGTTCACCTAGAAAGATAATGCCAACAATCACTGCAACTACAGGTGTTACATATGTGACCGTGCTTGCAATCGCACTTCCTGCAGCCTCCATAATCTTAAAATTCCAAATATAGGCAAAGCCGCTTCCAAATACTCCCAGGGCGATCATTGCAAATACCGGGCCAGGTCGATATTCATCCTTTGCTATTCCATCCATAAGATAAAAAGGAAGCAACGTAAGCGCTCCGGTTGATACTTGAGCCGCTGCGATTGCCTCAGGCCGTAGCTTGTGCGGCAAAACAAATTTACGCGAATAAGGAAATGAAACGCCATAACATGTCACTGCCAACAAAAGTGCAAGCACTGCAATTAGTGGATTTGTTCCTAATCCCTTCCATGCGCCTAAAACAGTGAGTACACCAAGAAATCCAATCAACAATCCGACTACTTGGTAGTTCTTTGGTTTTTCTTCACGGAAGGCAATCATGATCGCAAGCAAAGTCATCAATGGAGTGACGGCATTAATGATTCCCGCCAAAATAGATGTCACTCTTGTTTCGGCAAAGGCAAATAAAACACCAGGAATAACATTAAGAAGAAGTGAAACTATCCATAAGTGCAGCCATAGTTTTTTACTGTTAGGTAGATCAATCCCTTTAAAGCGGGCCCAGAACACTAGGGTCAACGCGCCGAGTGATACCCGACCAAAAGCCACACCTATTGGGGTTAAGAACTCAAGGCCTAACTTTATGAAGATAAAGGAACAGCCCCAGACAACGCCTAAGGCGATGTAGAGGCTGATCCAGTTAGAGCTGTTTTTATGGGTAACTGAGGGCAAAGGCACCGAGTAATGATGACACAACCATCCAGACCCACCAAACACGAACGATGTCTACGTGCCAGTGATCTGATACGTAGAGACCAAGACGTGAACGGTTCCAGTTTCCAAGTGAGATAAAAACTGTTAGTGCTAAGTGAACAAAGTTCAATATTGCAAACATATAGAAACATGAAACATATGCACCGTCATTGAAAGTAAATGGCGCAGTTGCAATTGTGTTGAATTGGTAAACCAGTGCTACTGCCGAAGCGACAAATGCAACCAACGAGCCCAGTTTTAATTGGGTTTGATTTCCCGCACGGACACCTTTAAGTCCATAAAAATGTGCCAACAACCCAAAGGCTGCAATTGCAGTAACTGTCCAGCCTGGGCTAGCAGATAGAGGTGTTATTGCAGGATGATCAGATGTTGCTGCGGGCAACCACATGTCATTGACGTTTTGTCCACGTAAGTAGAAGTAAACAAACATCATACTGAGCGCAAATGCGATGTCTGCTACGAGTAAAAGGATTACTCCTAGGCGATTACGGCTTCCGACTACATCGGGATGTTCGTGGTGTGCGTGTGTCTCGACGCTCATGACTGTGCCTTTCCATAACCGTAAGGATCAGAGGTAACTGTTGGCAAGACATCGAAGTTCTCTAGAGGAATCGGATAATCAACTGTCCACTCTAAAGTCTTGGCCTGCCATGGATTCTTTGGTGCCTTAACTCCACTGCGTGCTGAGGAGATAACGCCGTAGAGCAAGACCAACATTCCAATCATAATTATGTATGCACCTGCTGTAGTAACCATATTTGCCGTATTGAAAGTTGGCGCATATGACTCAACGCGTCGTGGCTGGCCAGCAAGACCCACCATAAACATTCCAACGAATGCGACGTTAAAGCCGATCTGAACCATCCAGAATGAGATCCAGCTTAGGGTTTTATCAAACATACGCCCAGTCATCTTTGGGAACCAATAGACAAGAGAAGCAAGTGCGCCTGTTAGACCGGCACCCATTAATGTGTAATGGAAGTGCGCAGTTACATACATGGAGCCATGCAAGAAACCATCGGCTGGAACATCGGAAAGATAGATTCCTGTGATTCCACCAATCATGAAGTTCCATAGCAAGGCAAAGATAGACATCAACGGCATTGTCATCCATAAACGACCGCGCCATAAAGTTCCGATAAGAACCAAGAACAACATTCCAGTTGGAATCGAAATGAGCTCGGTGGTTAACATAAATGGTGCGTTAAGTAATGGTGCCCACCCTGAGATGTACATATGGTGAGCCCACACAAGAACTGATAGTCCGGAGATTCCGGCGATTCCCATAATTGCAACGTTGAAAGAGAACAATGGGCGACGAGTAAAGACTGGTGCCATCTCCATTAGCGCAGCAAGTGAAGGAATCAGAATTACATAAACCTCTGGGTGGCCCATTAACCAGAACAAGTTCTCATAAAGCCAACCACTGCCACCCAGTTTGGTGTTGTAGAAAGATGTTCCAAGAGCGCGGTCAAAGGCCGAGAGAACCTGCGATAAGAAGAAGACTGGAAATGCTGGCAAGGCCAGCGCAACTGAAGCCACGGTTCCATAAATAAAGATTGGTGTGCGATTCCAGGTCATGCCTTTAGCGCGCATCTTCACAACTGTTGTCGTGATATTTGCACCTGCCACCATTGTTGAAATTGCGAAAATACAGATGTACATGATGTAACCATCCATACCCAGAGGAGCTTGGCTAGCTAGTGGGTTATAAGCCGACCAGCCAGTTGTGATTCCACCGATAAACTGGCCCCAAAGCAATGGGATTGCTGCTGCAACAATGAGCCAGAAACTCAAAGCATTTAAGCGTGGGAATGCCATATCTCGAGCACCGATCATGATTGGCATAATGAAGTTACCAAAAGGCCCAGTGACCATAATGATTGTTCCAACGATCATTAGAATTCCGTGAGTTCCAACTATTGAGTTATATGCCTGAGCATGTAACCAACCACCTTCGGGAGTTCCAAGATTGGTACGAATCAACATTGCCAAAGTGCCGCCAAGGAAGAAGATTAAAATCGTAATAAAGAGATACTGGATACCAACGACTTTGTGGTCGGTTGTATATCGGAAGTAACGCTTTGGACCCATATCTTTTCCGGCCAAAAACATATTCTCTTCATGCGATAAATCTTTACCCATGAGCCAGCGGAATGGGCCAACGAGCGCACCGATACCAGTCATGAAGCCAACAAACCAAGCGCACATAGAAAGAAGTGTGATTTTATCTTCGCGAGAAAAAATTAGCGCACTATCTGCATCTTGAGGTAAGAAAGCTAATGAAAGTCGCCATACAACTATTGCACTAATTGCTCCAAGTGCTACAGCTGTAAATACATTGAGTTTTTCAATAATCGATTTCCCTGGTGCTGAAACGGATTTGCTCATTACGGTTGTCATTATGCGCCCTTCTCAATCGCTGCATGGTTACTGAGCCATGCGTCATAATCTGCCTGGCTTACAACGTGTACTTTGGTCTGCATGTACGCATGGAGTAATCCACACAGCTCGGCACAACGAACATCAAAAATACCAATTTTATCTGGAGTCACTGCAAGTTCAGTTACATAGCCAGGATTGGCATCCATCTTTACGCCCATTTGAACAATCCAAAATGAATGCTTCACATCCACGCTGGTAATGTGAAAAACAACCGGCTTATTTACTGGAAGATATAGATCTTCACTGCGAGCGCCGTTTGCATAATCAAAGTTCCATACCCATTGCTGGCCAGTAACTTTGACTTGAATTGCATTGGCATCTAGAACACCTTCATTATCGTGTTGGAGAACAATTAAGCCGCCGATAAGTGCAAAAAGGCAGAGGAGGCCAGAAATGCTGACCCACAATGCAGTCGCTTTGGTTGAAGTACGAATCTGGTGGTCTGCCTCAGGGGGAGGATTATCACCATAGTGTCGCTTAGAAGTTAGGACCGTAATACATATTGCAGCTACGAGGCCTGCAACAGGGGATGCAGCCCATGTGAAAATTCGAATCAAAGAAATAATGCTGCTCATGGTTTCTGACGCAGGGCTGACAATATTGCGAACGTGGAATTCAACGCCGATGTAACCAATCACTGCAGTACAAATTACCCACAGAATTGCAGTCTTCTTTACATCAGGCCTTTTCCACCACTGTGGAGCTTGAGGTGTCATTAGATCAGTCATGGCGCGTTATCCCTTCACCGTAAAGTGGCCGGACATATAGCCCATGGTTGACATTGCTGCACCAAACTTTGCAATCGTTCCATCACCGCATGGATACTCGCAGTTCCAGACATATTCACCTGGACTCCCAGTTATAAAAGTGAATGTTGTGACATTGGGTTTAGTTGTAAATCCCTCTTCAGGCATATCTTCTTCAGCGACCGCCTTCATCGGAACACTTACAAACAACTCATCTTGTCCAACAGCAAGACCGTGAATAGTAAAAGTATGACCAACAGCATCGGGTGAGATTGAAGTCATTCGCTCGCCATTTAATTGAGCCGAGCCATCAATGGTTCCGCGCACACGTGCGAAGTAATCGTTGTTCAGGCTTTCGCCGCCGTCATAATTTGTAACTGTCATTGTGATGACTGAGTGTGCGGGAACCTCAAAATTAGTACTTGGTCCGTAAGTGACGTATCCGGGATGCGCGCCGCCATCTTTTCCATGGCTTCCCGCTGAGCTATCTGGATATACCGAGATCGCTAGCGTTGCGTGGGGCAAATTCCCTTGAGGTGTATCCATAGTTCCAGCTGGTGTAGCGGCCAAAACAGTCGAATCATTCTTGGCTGAAGCAACATATGTTCCAATGCCGGCGATGACGCCTGCTCCGAGAACCACTGTCGCTAATGCACCTAATATCCGCTTATTCATTCATGCCCCTCCCGAATGGGAAATTTGTTGTACATACAGAAAACTCACACGAAAGTGTGAGCCCATTCACAGGAGGGTAGACCCCTATTCCGTGATTGTGAAGTCTATTTGGGGGCGATTTTCCCTGGTACTCAGCAGTATGCGAGGGCTAGCCTTCAACACCTATGGAAATGCATCATCATGGCGTTGGAATCTGGGGATCGTGGCAGTTAGCCCCAGAAATTCTCTTACCTCTTTTACTACTTACATATTTATATTTGCGCCTACCGAGCGCGTTAGTTACTAATCGGCAACGGATTTTCTTCATCGCTGGAATCGTTAGCGCTCTACTAGTAATCATCACGCCAATTGGTGCTCGTGCAATGGATTATTTTTCATTACACATGGTTCAACACATCACCTTGATGATGATCACAGGTCCTTTATTAGTTTTGGGTACCCCCAACACTTTTCATCCAACAAATAAGTTTTTTGTAGCAGCAACCCATCCGATATTTAGTTGGTTTATCTACGCGGCTTTAATGATTGGTGTGCACCTACCGGTACCTCATAAGTTCATTATGGATAATCCTTGGGCACATACTTTTCTAGAAGTGCCGTTGTACTTATTACTTCCGTACTTCTTCTACTTTAATTTGCTGGATCGAAACTTAACCAACCGTCGCATTTCACCAGCGATGGCAGTTATCTCGCTTTTCTTAATGATGGTGCCAGAAACTTTGACGGGCTTCTTTATTTATACCGCCCCTGGCTCCTTATACGACAATATGTATTCACTTAATGATCAACGTCAAGGTGGTTCATTTATGTGGGCCGGTGCAATGATTATCGATACTGTCTGGATGTCATTTGCTGTGCACCATTGGATTAAATCTGAAGAAAAGAAGTCACGCGAAATCGATGCCCAGATTGCTGCAGAAAATGGCTGACCACGAAGAGTTCAAAGCTCCCGATTGGGTCACGAACGACTCGGCAACTCCCCCCGTTACAAATAAACAAAAACGTATGTTAAATATCTCGTTGTTTGTCGTAGTTCCATTCTGCCTATGGGCGGGTTGGTTTGAATTCGGGCGCGCACAAAGCGGTAATTGGCGAGCCTGGGTTTATACATTTGAGTGGCCATTTTTTGCCGCGGTATCTTTTTACTTATGGAGGCGCTTATCTAAGGGTGATATTCCACGTATTCCACGCCCAGATCTTGAAAAATTAGCCGATGATTCCCCTGGTAAAGAGTCAGAATAATTCAGGGTAGAATTGCCTACGTTGATGCATCCGCATCAAAGAACTTCCCCCTAAGCGCCGCACATGCAGCGCTACTTGCGAGTCTTATCACGACCCTGACGGCCATTAAGCGCCAGTCAAACCCGAGACGCGCTTGTCGTCTCGATTGGTATGCATTTCTATGTCTCTACAACCACGTACTCCCGCGCCCGGAAAAGCCCGTCGCGCCGCATCTATTGGTAAGCCAAAGCGCACGAAGAAGGCTGCTGAATTTAAAGCCGCCGATCCTAAAGCCCGCCACACGACAGCTGAAAAGAATGCACGTAAAGGCGCGGCAGCAAAGCCTGCGACCACACGTCGCTACTCAGATGCTGATCCAGCAACGGTCTCTAAAAAAGAGGTTCGCTTAACCGATCGTTCAAAGTTGCGCGCAAAGCGCTTCCAAGAAAAGACAGCATCAAAGCCACGTCCGATTGAGGCACCGGAAGAGCGCAAAGCGCGCATTGAATATTCACAAAAGCCAGAGAGTCGTGCCAAGAAGTTTGTTGCTGCACGCGAAGAGCGCACTAAGCGCCCAATTGAAAAGAAGCCAGATTTTAAGAAGACTGAATACAAGAAGAAAGAGTACGTCAAGCCTGAAAACAAAAAGCCTGAGTACGAAAAGAAAGAGTTTAAGAAGACTGATTACAAGACTTCAGATACTCGCCCAACAAATCGCCGTGATGCTGCCGTAGCTAAAGTTTCTCGCACCGACGATGGCCGTCCAAACTTTGTGCCACGTAAAGTTGAAAAGTTCGATCCAACACGTCCAAAGAATCGCACCGAAGCACCAGATACACGTGCAGCTAATTTCCGTGCAACTCGACCAGTTCGTGATCGTCGCAACGATTCACCGGCATATGCCCGTGATGACTTCAAACACTCTTCAAAGACGCATACCAATGCTGCAGTTGACTTTGGTGCAGATGATAATTACATCTCAACAAATTTAGCTGACGCTAACTTGATCGATGCGACTCCACTAACTGAAATCACAACAACGTTCAGTGATCTTGGAGTAGTTGCACCGCTAGTAAACGCGCTTTTTAAGCAGGGAATTATGCATCCATTCCCAATTCAGATTGCAACGCTGCCAGATGCGCTAGCTGGTTTTGATATTTTGGGTCGCGGACAAACTGGTTCAGGCAAGACTCTTGCCTTTGGTTTAGCTCTGCTCAATAACCTCAATGGAAAGGTGGCTAAGCCACATAAGCCATTGGCGCTAGTACTTACGCCTACACGCGAACTTGCACAGCAAATCGATGAGGTTTTAATGCCACTCGCACGTTCAATTGGTCATGAATCAGTTGTTGTTGCAGGTGGGATGTCCTATGCAAAGCAGATCACTGCGATGCGCCGTGGAACTGCCATCTTGGTTGCAACACCTGGACGCTTGATTGATCTACTTAATAAGGGTGAAGTTCAGTTAGATCAGTTAGAGATAACTGTTCTAGATGAAGCCGATCAAATGGCTGACATGGGCTTCTTGCCAGTAGTTAAAGAGATTTTGGATCAAGCCAAGCTCGATGGACAGCGCATGTTGTTCTCAGCAACTCTTGATCGTGGTGTTGATTCATTAGTACGCCAGTACTTAAAGAATCCTAAGACTCACTCATTGCAAAATGACCGTGCCTCGGTTTCAACTATGGAGCACTACGTACTTGTAATGAACCCAGGCGATAAAGATGACATTACAAATCAAATCGCTGCTCGTAACGGTAAGACAATCATGTTTGTTAAAACACAACGTGGCGCTGATCGTTTGGCTGACAAACTGGCCCATGCTGGTGTTGCAGTTGGCGCATTACACGGTGGAAAAACTCAAGCAGTTCGTACTCGCACTCTTGCACTATTCAAGGAGTCAGTAAATGCTGCACTAGTTGCAACCGATGTTGCTGCTCGAGGAATCCACGTCGATGGAATCTCATTAGTTGTACATGTTGATGCTCCAACAGATCACAAGGATTATCTACACCGTGCCGGTCGTACCGCACGTGCAGGTGAGGCTGGAACTGTTGTAACAATTGCAACAACTAAACAACAAAAATCAATCGGTGGACTTACATCTCGTGCCGGAGTTACTCCAAAGTTCGTTGGTGTAACACCTCTTAGCACTGAGCTGATGAAGATCACTGGTGCCCAAGAGCCATCAGGTGTCCCGTACATCGTGCCAATCGTTGAAAAATCAGTACGCAGCGGTAGCAATAAGCGCCCACGACCTAACTCAAGTCAGCGTCGCCGTCGCCCTCACTAACGCATAATTCCGGTGTGACCTAAAGAGTAGCGACCAGGCTGTGGCCAAATCGTTAGTCCATGAGGCTCATTACCAACTTTAATTCTGGTTACGAAGACACCCTTTTCTATATTAAAAACATAGACCTCTTTGTCGTATCGACCCGAAACCCAAAAGAACTTTCCATCGGCAGAAATGTTTCCCATATCAGGACTGCCTCCGCCAGGAATCTTCCATTTAGCAATTAATTTGTTATCACTAAAACGTAAAACAGAAATACTTCCCTCGTTACGGTTTGAAATAAGAAGTGTTTTGGAATCTCTCGTAACATAAAGTCCGTGAGCACCTGATCCAGTTTTCAAGAAAGTGAACTTCCCAAATGAATGTGCGGGCATAATCCAAACCCCGTTAGAAGCCATATCAGCTATATAAAAGGTTTCTCCATCCGGTGAAATCTTTATATCTTGTGGCATCGGTGACATAGCACCTTTTTGAGGTAGTAAAACTTTGCCAGTTATTTTCATTTTCGCCGTATCGAGCTTTAAGATCATTCCTGTAAATTCACAAGTGACGACGAAGAAGCTGCCGTCAGCACTCCAGTCTGCATGGTTAACGCCTGCACATGGAACTTTTACAATCTTCTTTATAGCCATGGATTGTGGATCCCTGAAGACAATTTCCTTATCGGCTTCGGCCATGACTATGGCGTATTTGCCATTCGGTGTGAAATAAAGATTGTATGGATCATGCACATAAATATCTTTTCCTGCAGTAACGGTCATCGGATCAATTGGTGTCAGGTAGTTACCCTTATTGTCATTGACCCACAATGTTTTCAAGTCCCACGAAGGGACAACATGTTGGGGTCCACTTCGAACCTTAATAGTTTTAACTACTTTGTAGGTTTTAGGGTCAATAACTGAGACGGTTCCTGATTGAAAATTTGGAACATAAACACGCTCAGGCATATTCTTAACTACATCGCTTAATTTATTAGCTTTATCTGCCGCATAAATATCGAGAGGGTCTAGAACTGGTGGCATTCCATCTAAAGTCGCCGCAAACGCCGAAGCTGGCAAAAACATAGTAATTGCCACAACAATGGCCAAAGCCCTCTTTTTCATACTTGTAAAAGTTTAGTAAGGGTGACTGGAGTGAAGCCTTTCGCGCGCAAGTTTTCCAAAAGCGTTGGCATCGCATCCAAAGTGACTTTATGTCCCAAGTGCAAACTAATTATTGAACCATTTTTCACATTGTTCATTACATTACTGATTACACTTTTCTTACTTGGATCCTGAAAATCCTTTGAGTCCACTTCATAAGAAATACACTGCCCATAGCCATACTTAATCGCAGCAGCGCGAATTAATGGAGTTGAAAACTGGGTTCCAGATGGCCGAAACCAAGCCCCATGGTTTCCAATTAATTTCTTTAGCTCTGCAGCGCACTTGCCGATTTCAGAATCAACCCGTTTGGCAGAAATAGTTTTCATCTGAGTATGCGTCATGGTGTGATTTCCCAAATCATGGCCCTCTGAAATAATTCTGGAGGCGATAGATGGCTCTCTAACTAACCATGTTCCTACTGCGAAAATGGATACTTGCGTTCCGGTAGATTTAAAAAGCTTTAATAACTGGTCGGCATAATCTGGAGCTCCGGCCCCGTGAAAAGTGAGGGCGACATTGGCTGCATTTCGTGGGCCATGCCCTATATCAGCTGTCGCCGCATGAGCTTGATCTAAGTCCCCCAAACCCAGAACTCCTGCCCCAGCAATAGTCGCGGCTTTTAGTAAGTTCCGCCGAGTTAGTGACATATCAAAATCCTACTGTAGAAAGAAAACTTATAGATAGAATTTGGTAATGACTTCAATAGCTGAAAAT
>CAIXPV010000126.1 GCA_903921405.1 uncultured Actinomycetes bacterium | reverse complement strand
GCAAGCGATACAACAAGACGTAAGTTAGCTTCGAGCAAGTGATTCTTTGCGCGCTTGCCATCTTCAACAATCCAGTCGAGTTCACGCTTTAGCTTCTTATCAAGTTTTTTCTCTGTTGTAATTTTAAACTCTGCAAAGAGCCCTGCTTCGATTCGTGTTGCAAGCTCTACTTCAAGCTCTGCATTCAAAAGTGCAACGCGGCCGATTTGCTTCAGGTAATCCTTTACAGGATCCGCTGTTGCACCCGCAGTCATAACTGTCTGCGCTGGAGCATCATCTTCTTCAGAAGCCTTCAATGTAAATGCATCGGCTTCATTGCCCGAGGCTTCCTCGGCCAAGTTAACAACGCGAGGCTGTACTGTTTTATCATCGGCCTCTGAATCAACTAACTCAACGGCTTCAGCGATAAGAGTTTCAACATCTTCTAGCTCTACTTCTTCGAGCTCTACTTCTTCGCCATCGATTTTTACAACGGCGACTTTGCCAGCTTTTTCTTGTGGCTTTGCAGCTGCAACTTCAACTGGCTTGGGTGCAATCAGAGCCAACTCAGTCTTCTTCAAGATTCGTGATGATGTTCCGAGTCCACTCTTGCGAAGCTTTTCTGTTGTTAGCGGAATCTCAAGTGCAAGTGCACGAGCTTCGTCAACTAAATCTTTATCGGCTTTCTTAGGAATCCGATTAATTGAGGTAACGCCGCGCAGTTCAAGCTCGGCTAGGACTTCACTGTTTCGAATAATTGCATTTTTAGCATCAACGATCGCTTGAACATCTTTCGCAGTTAAATCTTTTTTGAGTTCAACCTTAACTGGCGCAGCTTTTTTTGCTACGACCGCCTTTTTAACTGGCGCGGCTTTCTTAACTACAGCCTTTTTAACGGGTGCAGCCTTTTTAGCTACGGCTTTTTTAACTGGCGCGGCTTTTTTAGCTACGGCCTTCTTAACCGGTGCTGCTTTTTTCGCTGGCGCAGCTTTTTTAGCTACAGCTTTCTTTACAGGTGCCGCCTTTTTTGCTGCGGTAACTTTCTTCACCTTGTTTTTGAGCGCACTAAATACAGCCACAGGTATCCTTTGGTTTTATCAGCGATGCGCGCTGATGCGATGGCTATATTATAATTTATCCACAGGCCAAAATGCACATCGAAAACAGCTCTTTTTGCCCCTAACTAAGGGCGAGCGCCTCTTTGATCACATTTCCCACTGATTCCACCTCTACAAGGAAGCCATCATGGCCAAAAGGTGATGAAATCGTTATAAGCGGCAGGGCATGTGGGGCAAACTCAGCGATTTCGGCTTGAAGCCGGACTGGAAAGAGACGGTCGGTATCGATAGCAACTGCCACCACTGGAATAGTGATGCTAGCCAGGGCTGCGGCAACTCCCCCACGATCTCGACCAATATCGTGACTATTCATAGCTTCGGTTAAGACAATGTAGGTATTTGCATCAAATCGTTGGGCCAACTTGTCGGCTTGATGATCTAAGTACGACTCAACGGCAAATCGCCCCGTGTCATCGCCTTGAAGCTCTCGCCCAAAGCGCACATCCATCTCGGCCTCAGTGCGATATGTCAGGTGCGCTATCCGGCGTGCGATTCCCATACCCTCGATAGGACCAACACTAGATTGGTAATAATCACCGCCATGAAAATTAGGATCAGATTTGATAGCGCGAATTTGAATCGACGATGTTCCGATTTGATCTCCGGTTGCAACTGCCGATGAACCGATCGTGCAGATAGCACTTACGCGATCTGGCAACTGCACTGCCCATTCCAATGCACGCATTCCGCCAAGGGATGGACCAACGGCCAGCACATACTTTTCAATACCCAATGCGTCACTGAATGCAACTTCGGCGGCGACCATGTCACGAATCGTCAGCGATGGAAAACGCGAACCATACCGCTTGCCATCGGGTGCGATCGATGATGGTCCAGTTGATCCCTGGCAGCCCCCAATTACATTGGGACAGACAATAAAATACTTATCGCTATCAAATGGTAATCCAGGGCCAACCATTGAAGGCCACCAACCGGGAACATCTGACCAACCTGTCATTGCATGGTTAACTAAAATTGCATTGTTTTTTTCAGCGTTTAACGTGCCCCAACTTTGATAAGCAATGGTTATATCTTTAAGCGTTTCACCGCTCTCTAGCAGCAGGTCACCTATTTTTATGAATAGGCGATTGACCGGTGCATGGGTTTCAAGCCATGCACCGGTAACCATTGCGCCTATTTCAGTCATTTATTTAGCTGCTGCAAAGCCATCTGCTAAGTCAGCCTTAATGTCATCGATATCTTCTAGACCAACAGATAAACGGATTAACCCTGGATTAACTCCTGCATTGAGCAACTCATCGGCAGAGAGCTGCGAATGCGTTGTTGACGCTGGATGAATAACGAGGGATCTCACATCACCGATATTAGCAACGTGTGAGTGCAAGGTAAGTGCTTCGACAAACTTCTTGCCCGCCTCGATGCCACCCTTGATTTCAAAGGAGAGAACTGAGCCTGAACCCTTAGGCGCATACTTAGTGGCAAGCGCGTTATACGGTGAATTTGGTAGCCACGAGTAGTTCACTTTCTCTACCTGCGGATGCGCCTCTAGCCATGTTGCAACGGCCTTAGCATTTTCTAGGTGTTGCTTCATGCGAAGTGTCAGCGTCTCAAGGCCTTGAGCCAATAACCATGCGTTAAATGGGCTAACCGCAGCTCCGATATCGCGCAGCAGAGTCAGGCGAATTTTGAAGATGTATGCCAAGTTAGCGCCAAAGGCACTACCAACGCCAAGGGCTTGGGCATAGACCAGGCCGTGATACGAAGGATCTGGCGTATTAAAGCTAGTGAACTTTTCTGGATACAGGGCGTAATCAAAGTTACCCGAATCCACGATTGCGCCGACAACTGCATTTCCATGGCCCGATAAGAACTTCGTTGCCGAGTGCACAACTACATCGGCGCCGAATTCGATTGGCTTAATAACATATGGAGTTGCCACAGTGTTATCAACGATTAGTGGCACATGGCTTTCATGGGCGACTTTGGCAACAGCTGCGATATCTAAAATATCGTTGTTAGGATTTGAAATCGTCTCACCAAAAAACGCTTTTGTGTTTGGTCGAACCGCTTTGCGCCACTCTTCGGGATCGTTGGGATTATCAACAAAGGTTACTTCCACACCAAAAGTTGGCAGGGTGTAATGGAACAAGTTATATGTTCCACCATAAAGATACTTTGAAGAAACAATGTGATCACCTGCAGTTGCAACAGCTAAGACAGCAAAGGTTGTCGCTGCAGATCCTGATGCAAGAAGCAAAGCAGCAACTCCGCCTTCTAACGATGCGATTCGCTTTTCTACAACATCCTGCGTTGGATTCATGATGCGGGTATAGATGTTGCCAAGCTCTGCTAAACCAAAGAGGTCAGCGGCATGCTTAGTATCGCGAAACTGATAGGCAGTGGTTTGATAGAGCGGTAGTGCGCGTGCACCTGTTGTTGGATCGGCAATTTG
Source organism: uncultured Actinomycetes bacterium (assembly GCA_903921405.1). Lineage (GTDB taxonomy): Bacteria > Actinomycetota > Actinomycetes > Nanopelagicales > Nanopelagicaceae > Planktophila. The sequence continues at coordinate 1,321 of CAIXPV010000126.1, read as the reverse complement.
ACCCGCATGAATCTGGCGGGTTTCAAAGGCGGCTTCTTCTAGTGAAAAATGTGACACGTGATGTATTCCTCCCAGTTATGGGACCACTCACCTAGGTATGCCGACGCTGGCATAAACAATGTGGTTCGAGTGATCCACGCTTATCGATGGCGTTGTTGCTATCGATCTGGTCTTCACCCGGAGCACCCCACCGTGGTGGAGGGTTGCCGTCTAGTAAGCCGGGGCTAAACACTAGAACTCGTGACCTGGGTGGACTCTAACAGATGAGGGCTTTTAGCCAAAAATCCCAGCGGTCACTTTTGGGTGAAGCTCAACGCGCATTGCAGCAAAGGCACCAGCTGGCCAGCCCGAGCCAAAGACTCGTCGCAGCAAGATGCTCAGGGAATAGTTGGGTTGATCCTGGCTTGCTCGATCTAGCGCCTTAAAGGCAAGGGTTGTGTCCCCACGTTCGTAGGCAAGTGTTGCAAACAGACAAGCAACTGGTGCCACAAAGCCAGTAGGTGCGATCTGTAATAGATAGTGCCACATGCTCCAATACGTTTGAAAGCTATTCCGGTTATGCGAACCCAGCGCAAAGTCTCGCACTTGAATATCACTTAAGCGCCCGATCACTCGCGCGCAGTGCTCGATCTGACTATCGGTTCCAAACTTTTCAAACTCAGCTGCTAAGTCAACAACTGCAGTTGCCCCCTCTTGTTGCTGGGTTGCAAGTGAGGCAGAACTCTCATCGACATAGAAGCTCTTTACGTGGGCAATAAAACTTTCCTCTAGGGATTGAGGAAGTGCATCAATAGATAGTTCTTCATTATGGGCTTTCATATTTTTCTCATTTCGTGAATCGAGTTCGTGCCGATACAACGGTGACGGTTGCCACCGAGGTCTTAATCACTTGGCCATTAATTGCTCGAACCGCACCGTTATGGGTAAAGCTGCCATTCCATGTCGTAACTAATATGACGGCATACACTCCGGGCTGTTTGTATGTGTGTTTAATTGTTGCTTTCGGATATGGCGCACCTGGGCTGCCCGTTGAATACATCGTGCCGTCACCAAAGGACCAGATAAATCCTGGACGCACTGCAACATCAACAATTTCACCAATAATGCTTACTTGGCTCTGAAAAATCTGGGGAACATCACACCAAAAAATAACGGGAACATGTGTCAGTGGCTCGATCTCTGGTGCAAATGCAACGCCGGCTGTTGGAATCATCTTTATTAAACGATCGCTCAAATTGGCCGTTTTCACCACCGGCTTCTTGATGACAACGCGTGGCTTGTAACTGCGCTTCACCGTTGGGGCAGGTGATGGCTTAGGTGG
>CAIXPV010000125.1 GCA_903921405.1 uncultured Actinomycetes bacterium | reverse complement strand
CCCAGCAAAAGTAACCATTCCATCGAGGCGCTCGGCCTGCATAACTGTTTCGACTGAGTCAGCGATAATTTCGCGTGAAACTAGCGAGAAGTGCATACCTTCATGGCCCATTGAAATTCCATCGGATACAGAAATCGTTCCAAACTGCATGGGAAATCCGCCAGCATCGATGACACCTTGGCGTGATGCTTTTGCAAGACGATCGAGAGATAAGTTACATGGAGTAATTTCATTCCACGACGATGCAATACCGATTTGTGGCTTAACCCAATCGGCATCTCCCATTCCAACTGCGCGCAACATTCCACGTGCAGGTGCGCGCTCCATTCCATCTGTAACTAGTCCAGAGCGCGGTTTCATCGTTGACATGCGATAATTCTAGCCTCTTACCAACAAATCATTAAACGAAAATTGGAGCTTTTGCGTGTCAAATCCTAACTACCCTGCCGGCCAGGCCCCTGATCGCTGGCGTACTCTCATTGTTGTAGCGATTTCTCAGTTGATGGTTGTCTTGGACTCATCAATCGTCAATATTGCAATCCCAAGTGCCAAACTAGATCTAGGCATTACAGATGCAAATCAGCAGTGGGTCATTACCGCATATACATTGGCATTTGGTTCACTGCTACTTCTTGGTGGACGCATCGGCGATTTCATGGGCCGAAAGAAAATATTCTTGGTTGGGCTCATCGGATTTGCTGGTGCATCAGCACTTGGTGGAATCGCATCGACACAGGCACTTCTCTTTGGTGCTCGCGCTCTACAAGGAGTGTTTGCAGCACTTCTTGCTCCAGCAGCACTTGCAATTATCTCCGTAACTTTCACAGTACCTGCCGAGCGCGCAAAAGCCTTCGGCGTAATGGGCGCAATCTCTGGCGGCGGTGCAGCTATTGGTTTAATCGTCGGCGGAACCCTTACCGAATTCTTTTCATGGCGCTGGTGCTTAGGTGTCAATGTTCCAATCGCAGTAGTTGCATTTATCCTTGCAACGCGTTTTGTTCATGAATCCAAGGCAGAAGGAAATCGAACCTACGATGTACCGGGTGTAATCACGGCAACTGCAGGTCTTTTCTCACTCACATATGGCTTCAATCAAGCCGCAACATCTGGATGGTCAGATGGGCACACTCTTGGCTTCTTAGCTGCAGCAGTGGTTCTTCTGGTTGTCTTTGTTGTCATAGAAAGCAAAGTTGCAAACCCATTGATGCCACTTCGCGTGATTACTGATCGCAACCGTGGTGGTTCATACCTTGGCTCATTAGTTGTCGGTGCCGGGCTATTTTCAATGTTCCTATTTTTAGGCCTCTACCTTCAGGTAATCCTGGGCTACAGTCCACTTAAATCTGGATTTGCATTTCTACCATTTACTGCCGGCATCATTGTCTTTGCTGGAATCGCATCCCAGTTGCTACCAAAGTTTGGTCCAAAGCCTCTGATGATTCCGGGATTAATAGCTGCAGGATTAGGACTTTTGTTCTTATCAAATATCACTCCAGAGACGTCATATGCTGGCCATGTTCTGCCAGCGCTATTGATCATGTCTAGCGGTATGGCCCTTGTCTTTATTCCACTCACCACTACTTCATTGCACGGTGTCAGCAATCACGACACTGGCGTTGCAAGTGCGATGGTCAATACAAGTCAGCAAATTGGTGGCTCACTAGGTACGGCGTTGCTTAATACTGTTGCAGCCACAGCAACAGCCACTTATGCAACTGCACATACCTCGCTTGGAAAAATGGTCCAGCCATTTGCAATGACGCATGGCTTTACTGTTGCATTCAAATTCAGTGCTGGGCTGCTATTTATCGGCGCACTAGTACTGTTCTTCTTTATTAATATCGGAAAAGATGCCGTCGTTGAAACTGAAGGCGTCTTAGTCCACTAATTACCCTTGACCCAGATGGCCAAGTAGGAGCTCTCGTACGCGGGCAGCATCTGCTTGGCCCTTTGTCTCTTTCATAACCGCGCCAATTAACGCGCCCGCTGCAGGCAAGTGACCATTACGAATTTTTTCAGCTGTCTCTGGTTGCTCGGCGCAGACTTTTTCAATCGCTGCCATGAGTGCACCGTCATCGTTAACAACTTTAATTCCACGCGCTGCAATTACTGCCGCTGGATTTCCTTCACCTGCAATGACGCCCTCAATAACTTGGCGTGCAAGCTTGTCGGTTAACTCTCCTGCAGTCACTAAGGCGACAATTTCTGCTACATCGGTTGGTGAAATTGCTAAGTCTGTAATCGCTACATCTTTATCATTAGCAATTCGTGATATTTCACCAAGCCACCAGCTGCGGGCCTTTGTTGGATCTGCGCCTTGGTTAACCGTTGCCTCAACAATATTTAATACATCGGCGTTAATCATCGCCGCCATCTCTTTATCAGGTACGCCCCATGCCTCTTGCAGACGCTTGCGGTGAATCGATGGTCGCTCTGGCAATGCAGCGCGTAGAGTTTCAATCCATGCAGCATCTGGTGCAACGGGAACTAAATCTGGCTCTGGGAAGTATCGGTAATCCTCGGCCTGCTCTTTAGATCGACCTGAGCGAGTTAAGCCCGACTCTTCTTGGAAGTGACGAGTCTCTTGGACGACGCGCTCACCCTTATTTAGTAACTCTGCATGGCGAATCATTTCTCCACGAATTGCTCTTTCAACTGAGCGAAGTGAATTCACATTTTTAGTTTCACTGCGTGTACCTAAAGTTTCGACTCCAATTAAGCGAAGTGAGACGTTGGCATCGCATCGCAACGAGCCTTGCTCCATCTTTACATCGCTGACTCCCAGTGAGCGCAAGATGTCGCGAAGCTCTGCGACATAGGCTTTTGCAACTTCTGGTGCGTATTTTCCTGTGCCAGGAACGATCTTGGTGACGATTTCGACTAAAGGAATTCCGGCACGGTTGTAATCTAGAAGTGAGTATTCAGCACCATGAATACGACCGGTTGCACCACCTACGTGAAGTGACTTTCCAGTGTCTTCCTCCATATGTACGCGCTCGATCTCAATGCGAAATACCTTTGGACCTTCATCGGTTTCGATTTCAACATCTACGTACCCATTGACGCAGATCGGTTCGTCATACTGTGAGATCTGAAAGTTCTTTGGCATATCTGGATAGAAATAGTTTTTACGCGCAAAACGACTAAAAGGTGCAATAGAGCAGTTCAGTGCAAGTCCGATTTTGATAGTCGATTCAATCGCCTTTTCATTAACCGTTGGCAACGCACCTGGAAGAGCTAAGCAGACTGGGCAGGTCTGTGTATTTGGCTCTGCTCCAAAAATAGTGCTGCATCCACAAAACATTTTTGATTGCGTGTTGAGTTCAACGTGGACTTCTAGACCCAACACTGGCTCGTACTTAGCCAATACCTCATCGTATGTAAGCGCCATTTATTTGCCCGCCAATGCTGGAATCTTTGAGAGCAGAGGTGCGCCCCACTTAGTCAGCAAAGCTGCCTCTAGCGCTGCACCAACCAGATACATGCGCTCATCTTTCATCGCTGGGGCCATAATCTGGAAACCAACTGGCAAGCCATCTTCAGGTGCCAAACCTGAAGGTAGAGACATGCCACCAATACCAGCCATATTGACTGGAATGGTCGCAATGTCATTTAAGTACATGGCGATGGGATCATTTGATTTTTCACCGATTTTAAAGGCTGTTGTTGGACACGTTGGTGAGACCATCACATCGCATTTTTCAAAAGCGTTATTGAAGTCTTGTGTAATTAATGTGCGGACCTTTTGTGCACTTCCATAATATGCATCGTAATAGCCAGATGAGAGCGCATAGGTTCCAAGAATAATACGACGCTTTACTTCGCGGCCAAAGCCAACTTCACGCGTGAGATTCATAACCGATTCAGCCGAAGCTCCATCGACATCACCGACACGAAGGCCATAACGCATCGCATCAAAACGGGCTAGGTTTGAAGAACACTCAGAAGGTGCAATTAAATAATATGCAGCAAGTGCGTACTCAAAGTTTGGTGCAGAAACTTCAACTATTTCAGCTCCTGCTGCGGCGAGAAGTTCTAGTGATTCCTCAAAACGTGTGCGCACTCCACTTTGGTAACCATCGCCGTTGAGCTCTTTAACCACACCAATTTTCATGCCTTTGACATCACCACTTCTTGCAGCAGCAACTACTTGTGGCACTGGAGCGTTAATGCTCGTTGAATCCTTAGGGTCAAGCCCAGCAATCGCCTCGTGCAGCAACGCAGCATCTAAAACTGTGCGCGCACATGGACCAGCTTGATCAAGCGAGGATGAAAATGCCACTAAACCAAAGCGAGATACGCCGCCATACGTTGGCTTTACTCCCACTGTTCCAGTTACTGCGGCAGGTTGGCGAATTGAGCCACCCGTATCGGTACCGATAGCAAGAGGTGCTTCAAATGCAGCTAAGGCTGCAGCCGATCCTCCCCCTGAGCCACCGGGAATTCGCGATAAATCCCATGGGTTATGCGTTGGTCCATACGCTGAGTTTTCAGTGGACGAGCCCATTGCAAACTCATCCATGTTGGTCTTACCTAAAATAACAATGCCGTTCTTCTTTAAGTTAGTTACAACGGTCGAGTCATACGGTGGACGCCAGCCTTCGAGAATCTTTGATCCACACGTTGTTGGAACACCCTTTTGTGTCATGACATCTTTTAATGCAAGTGGAACTCCGGCAAGTGGAGATAGTTTTTCTCCAGCTGCGCGCTTTGCGTCAACTTCTGCTGCTTGAGCAAGGGCGCCTTCATTGTTGACAAAGAGAAATGCATGTACGTCGACATCTACGGATGCGATGCGATCAAGATGCTTCTGCGTTAACTCAACTGATGTCGTTTCTCCGGCGCTAAGTTGTGCCGCCATGTGCGCCGCTGATAAATGAATCATGCTTCTTCACCCAAAATCTGTGGAACGCGAAAACGTGACTCTTCTTGTGCGGGTGCACCCGATAAGGCTTCTTCGGGAGTAAGAGAGGGAACAACTACATCGGGGCGAAATACATTACGAAGTGGCAGCGGGTGCGATGTTGGTAGAACGTCAGCGCCGGCGACTTCTTGTACTCGAGCTACCGCATCTAAAATGACTGTAAATTCATTAGACAGGTTCACAAGCTCTTCATCGCTCATTTCGATGCGTGCAAGCCGTGCAAGGTTTGCGACATCATCGCGAGAGAGGCTGGTCATGGGCGTGATTCTAATTAATTCGAGCGCTAACTGCGAATCTGACCATTTCCGGTAACGATCCAGGTTGTGGTCGTCATGGCTTCAAGGCCCATTGGTCCACGGGCATGCAGTTTTTGATTAGAAATCCCGATTTCAGCACCAAAGCCCATCTGTTCGCCATCGGTAAAACGTGTGGAGGCATTGACCATTACTGCAGCGCAATCACTCAACGCTATAAAGCGATCGGCATTGGCCTTGTTTTCCGTCACGATCGCCTCGGTATGTTGTGTTCCATATCTGGCAATGTGATCACTTGCTGCATCGACTGAATCAACAACGGCGATATTCATCTCGAGAGTTCCATACTCTGTGGACCAGTTCTCATCACCAGCAAGGCTGGCTGGAATCTCACCTGTTAAGGCAAGGCTGGCACTATCGCAGTGCAGAACTACGCCTGCATCATGGAGAGCTTTGAGCGCGACGGGTATGAACTTCTGGGCGATATTTTTATGAACAAGAAGAGTCTCGGCAGCGTTGCACACACTAGGGCGTTGCGTCTTAGAGTTGATGATAATTGGAAGAGCTTTTTCTAGATCGGCAAACTCATCGATAAATACATGGCATACACCTGCGCCGGTCTCAATTGTGGGAACAGTGGATTCGTCCACAACCATACGAATCAGCGATGCGCTTCCCCGTGGAATTACTAAATCTACTTTGCCACGGGCATGTAAAAGCGCTTTAACGCTATCGCGATTATCTGATGGGACTAATTGAATAACATCGGGTGAAATAACTGTTGTTGCAAGAGCATCACGCATAACGGTTACCAGGATTTGATTACTGTATGCAGCACTCGATGATCCGCGCAGTAAGGCGGCATTTCCTGACATTAATAGAATAACGGCAGCATCTACTGTCACATTAGGCCGGGCCTCATAGACCATTCCAATGACTCCAAATGGAACGCTGATCTGCTTGAGTTCGATGCCATTTGGTAGAACTGAGTGGCGCACAACCTTGCCCAAAGGATCTTCAAGGGCGCTCACTTGGCGCGCACCATCGGCAATACCCTTTATTCGCGCAGCAGTTAATGACAAGCGATCAAGTAGAGATGCATTAAGCCCCTCGGCTCTCCCGCGATCCATATCTTTTTCATTAGCACTAAGGATTTCAGCGCTTCGTGCCTCTATCGCATCGGCGATTGCCAACAAAGCATCTTTGCGCTGGGCACTTGTGGCAACACTCAAAGTTCGGGCCGCTCTGCGCGCAGTATCGGCAAGCTGTGAAACTACTGCCGCGGCATCCATGCCCGTAAGCCTATCGGGAGTTAGGCTTGCCACGTGCTCACATTAATTCGCAAGATTCTTATAGTTGTATTCGTGCTCTATCTGGGCCTGTTTGGTTTAACTAAGGCAATTAGATATCCCGAGCCAATTGCGGCGATCAAGTTGGGTCTAGCTCCAGCGTCAAAGACGCCTGATCTAATGCCAGCGCACATCATCTCCTCAACACCGGGAGCACCTTGGCAGCAAGGTATCTCTGAAGAGATTAATCAAGTGAAGTGGAACGGCAAGACACAGGATTTTGAAAACTTCCTCAATGACACCAATACAAATGCTTTTCTAGTCATTCGTGGGGGAAAGATAACGTATGAGAGGTATTGGAATGGCAAGAGTGTTTCAACGGTTCTGCCTTCCTACTCTGTAGCTAAAACTATGACATCACTTGTCATTGGGCAGTTAATTGATGAAGGAAAAATTAAAGAGAGCGATACCTTTGTCAGTATCTTGCCTCAATTTAAAGCCGATACATCCTTCGATAAAGTCACAATCAAAGACTTGCTAGATATGAACTCTGGCATAGGAGTTTCAGATAATTACCCTACGGGACCAAGTGGTTGGGGTGTAGCAATTGCTCAGATGTATGCATCAACTGATATTGACTGGTTCTTAATGCACAATCGTACAATGACTGAAGAGCCAGGAACTTTTCCTGAATATCGAAGCGTTAACACGCAGATGCTCGGACTCATTGTTCAAAAGATCACCGGTCAAGGATTGGCCGATGCATTTAGTAAGCGCATTTGGCAAAAAGTTGGCGCAGATTACAACGCAACGTGGAACGTCGATAAAGTCGGCGGACATGAAAAGGCGTTCTGCTGTTTTAATGCAACTGCGCGCGACTATGCACGAGTTGGTTTAGCGCTCATGTCTGGAACGCCTTCGATCGCCAGTACTTCCTGGAAGGCCAGACTCTCAACCCCTGCAGTCACTTTGGACTATGGCTGGGGTTATGGCGCACAGATGTGGCATCCCTATGCAGGTATCAACTTAATGCTTGGTCTGCATGGCCAATACATCTACCAAGATGCGCTGCATGACACGGTTATCGTCAAGCTCAGCGACATGCCAACTAGCGCTGATGGAATGAGTTCTAAAGTTGCAGCTGTCTTGCGGCAGATCTCAGAGAAGCACTAAATCATCGCGATGAACTAGTTCGCGCTCATACTCTGGGCCTAATGCTTGTGCTAACTCTTTCGTAGAACGCCCCAGCATCTGCGGCAGATCTTCGCTGTCAAAGGCAACAAGACCGCGTGCAATAACTGTGCCATCTGGACCTACTAACTCAACGGCATCTCCAGCAATAAACACTCCAGTTACTGCTGTGACTCCTGCGGGCAAGAGAGAGACTCCTCGTTCAAGGATTGCCGTTACTGCCCCAGCATCTAGCACCAAAGCGCCATGCGTTGTTGTTGCATGAGCTAACCACAATAATCGCGACGTTGTTTTGCTGGGTTGGGCATGGAAATAAGTTCCCAATTGAACGCCGTTCATGCTCTGATCAACATCGGCCAAGGATGTGAGCAACATTGGAATTCCAGCGTTGGTTGCAATTCGTGCAGCCTCTACTTTAGTAACCATTCCCCCGCTGCCAACTCCTGCGCTGCCCACGCCACCCAGAACAACGGATTCAATATCGGCGATTGTTGCAACTTCATGAATTGGCTGTGCGCCAGCTTGCGTAGGCGGTGCGTCATACAAGGCATCGATATCAGAGACTAATACCAATAAATCTGCGCCAATCAATAGTGCAACGAGGGCGGCCAGGCGATCGTTATCGCCAAATCTAATCTCTTGAGTGCCTACCGTGTCATTTTCATTGATAACTGGGACAACACCAAGTTGCAGCAAGCGATACAAAGTGCGCTGGGCGTTTTGATAGTGAGAACGGCGTACAACATCTTCAGTTGTTAATAGAACCTGAGATGCAGTGATTGCATGTTTGGCAAAGCTCTGTGTGTACTGTGCGATCAACAAACCTTGACCTACCGAGGCCGCGGCTTGCTGAGTTGCTAAATCTTTCGGCCGAGTTGTTAAACCAAGTGGTGCAAGACCTGCCGCGATTGCACCCGATGAAACTACAACTACTTCAGCGCCCCGTGCCTTACATGCGGCAACAACGCCAGCTAACTTTTCAACTGCGCTGGCATCTAGCTGTGATCCGGCCTTACCTGTCAGAGATGAGGATCCAATTTTGATGACGATGCGTTTGGCAGAGCTGATCTGCACTCGGCTCACTTGGCATCTCCATCCTCGTCACTTACTTCTACAAGTTTAGGTGTGTGAGGGTCAACTACGTTGTACTCCCACTGCTTAGCGATTTCATCATCTGTTAGGACATCTTCAACGCGCTCGACCTGCTGCCACGTAGATTCAAGACGTGAATCCTCGCCGCGGCGATGTAGGTGACCCGCTAACTGCTCGGCCCCAGCCTCAATCGTTGGCTCCCAGTCAAAGACAACTTCAGTTGCGCCATCGCCGATACGAACTTCACTTCCGGCAACTGCGCCCTTTTTAAAGAGATCTTTTTCAACTCCTAATTGGGCTAAGCGATCGGCTAAGTAACCGATGGCTTCAGCGTTCTTAAAGTTAGTCTGACGGACCCAGCGTTCAACTTTTTTACCCCGTACAGTAAATGAACCATCGGCATTAGCCTTGACTGCGAAGCCTGAATCATCGACTGCAACTGGGCGCAAAACAATTCGCGTGCGCTCTTCAACAACTGCGGCTGCACGATCCTTTTGAATCAAACGTGCCATTGCATACGTCAGCTCTTGTAAACCAGCACGTGAGGCCGCAGAGACTGGATAGACCTCATAGCCTTTCGCGCGAAGTTCATCGGCAACCATATCGGCCATTGCTTGACCATCTGGAAGATCGATTTTGTTGAGCGCAATGATTCGTACACGATCTTCTAAACCACCATAGAGAGCTAATTCATTTTCAATTGTTTCAAGATCTTGTATCGGATTTCGATCAGTCTCTAACGTTCCACAGTCCAAAACGTGAACGAGTGCAACACAGCGCTCGACATGGCGCAGAAATTCAAGACCTAAACCTTTTCCTTGACTAGCACCTGGAATTAAACCTGGAACATCGGCTACGGTAAATCGAGTTTCACCAGCCTGTACAACGCCTAAGTTTGGAACCAGCGTTGTAAATGGATAATCAGCAATCTTTGGTCGGGCTGCCGAAATTGCAGCGATCAGCGATGACTTTCCCGCACTTGGATAGCCAACTAAAGCTATATCTGCAACTGATTTAAGCTCTAATAAAAGTGTGCGCTCTTCACCTGGTTCGCCAAGTAATGCAAAGCCGGGAGCACGACGCTTTGATGATGCAAGTGCAAGATTTCCAAGTCCGCCATGTCCGCCTTGTGCTGCAACGAAAATCGTTCCGTTACCGATCAGATCTGCGATTTGTTCGCCGTTGCTATCTAATACAACGGTTCCATTTGGAACTCCAAGAATTAAATCATCGCCCTGGTAACCATCTTTGCGATCACCATAACCTTGATGGCCCGATGTTGCTTTGCGATGCGGTGAGTGGTGAAAATCAAGCAATGTAGTAACCGATGGATCGACGATAAGAATGACATCTCCGCCGCGTCCACCATTGCCACCATCTGGTCCACCTAGTGGCTTAAATTTTTCGCGCTTAACAGATACGCAGCCATCGCCACCTTTTCCTGCAGTGGCATAGAGAGTTACACGATCAACAAAAGTTGTCATGTTTTACACTCCCTTCCTTAAATAAAAAAGCGAGCCACGATTCGCGGCTCGCTCTTTGTATGAGAAACCTTAATTAAACAGCCGGAACCACGTTCACTACACGACGTCCGCGAGCGCGACCGAACTCAACTGCACCTGCTGCGAGAGCAAATAGCGTGTCATCCTTACCGCGTCCAACGTTCTTGCCTGGGTGAAAATGTGTTCCGCGCTGGCGAACCAAGATCTCGCCGGCGTTAACAACCTGACCACCAAAACGCTTGATGCCAAGGTACTGAGGATTTGAATCGCGACCGTTACGTGTCGAGGAGACACCCTTCTTACTTGCCATTTAGTGTCTCTCCCTTACTTCGCGCCGTTGATGGCGGTAATTTTTACGCGTGTGAGCTTTGCACGAAAGCCTTGACGACGACGGTGACCTGTCTTGTTCTTATAACGCAAGATGTCGATCTTTGGTCCTTTAGTCTCTTCAAGAACTTCGCCAGTTACCTTTACGGCAGATAAGGCGGCGGCATCAGTTGTAACAGTTGCGCCATCTACGACGAGCAGGGCAGGAAATGAGACAGTTGCACCAACAGCTGCATCGATACGATCGACGGTTACTGTGTCGCCAACTTCGACTTTTTCCTGGCGGCCGCCAGCTTTAACGATTGCGTACACGTGTTACTCCAGTTCAGATTAAGCGCAGCCAAACGAGGGCCGAGCAGAGGATAAGAGTACGGAGATGCAGGCCTTACGGTCAAATTAGGATGAAGCGATACGGGTCACTGCCTTTTCAAGGGCGTAGATCGGGTCACTTGCAGCGCCCTTTACTTGGGCATCGGCAGTGGCGATGAACCCAACGGCATCGGCGATAGCCCCAGGTGACCAGCGATGTAACTGCCGTCTGGCCTTATCTATCTGCCACGGAGCCATACCTAACTGCCCAGCTAGCTCAAATGACTTAGTTCCACGATTGGCACCTGAGACCTTGGCCAAGGATCGAAGCGCTGATGCAATTGCGCTGGTAATCATCACGGGATCTGTTCCAGTTTCAAGTGCGCTTCGAAGTGCGATTAGCGCCCCCGAGACGTTGCCCTCAATGACAGCATCGGCCACATCAAAGCCAGTTGTTTCGATTCGACCTTGGTGAAACTTATCGACCATTAACTCATCAATTACTCCGGCAGGAGCATCGGCACAAATCTGTGAGACCGCACTCTGCACCTCGCGCATATCACTGCCCAAGGCATCAACCAGCGCGCTGATTGCACCGGGGCTTGCCTTGCGACCAGTATCTAAGAATAACGATTTAATAAACTCTTCCTTCTCGGCCTCTTTCTTAAGCGGCTCACAGCTAATTATTTCAGGCTTAACTTTTTTTATGGCATCCAGTAGCGCTTTTCCTTTAACGCCGCCCTTATGAACAAATACAACGGTCATGCTTTCATCGGGGGTTGCCAAATAGCGTGTAATTTCT
>CAIXPV010000124.1 GCA_903921405.1 uncultured Actinomycetes bacterium | reverse complement strand
GTGACTCCATCAACTTCATTAACTGAGGCAATCGCCTCAAATACCTGTGCAGTAACTTTTGGAGCCAATCCTAAGGATGGCTCATCTAAGAGCAAGAGTCGTGGCTTACTAATTAATGCTCGTCCTAAGCTGAGCATCTGCTGCTCGCCACCGCTAAGGCTCCAACCAGTCTGCTTTTTACGTTCACGCAATACTGGAAAGAGAGTGTAAATACGTTCAAAATCCTTTTCAATCGAGTCCTCAAACTCTTCAGGGCGAGCAGTTAGTCCCACCTCTAAATTTTGTTCAACCGATAGTCCGGGAATTATGTGGCGACCTTCGGGAGCGTGTGCAATACCAGCCCTAGCTAGCTGATGAGTCTTCATTCCAAGAATGGATTTGCCTTCAAAAGTAATATCGCCGCTGACAGGCTTGTTTATACCTGAAATCGTTCTTAGCGTAGTTGACTTACCGGCACCATTTGATCCAATCAACGTGACAATTTCACCACGCGCAATTTCAATTGAGATTCCAGCTAGAGCTTGGATATTTCCATAATTAACAACAAGATCCTTGACGGCTAAAATATTTTCGCCCATAGTCGCTCCCACCTAAATCTTCTTTGAATTCTGGAAACTTGCACTTCCTAGATATGCCTCAATGACATCCGGGGAGTTTTGAACTTCAGATGGTGTTCCGGTCATGATTTTACGACCGAAATTCAAAACCGAAATATTTTCACACAGCCCCATTACAAATTTCATATTATGTTCGATAACTAGGACCGAGGTTCCACCTTCAACTAGTTTCTTTAAACGCTCCTGTAAATTACCTACCTCCACAGGATTTAATCCGGCGGCAGGCTCATCTAGAAGCAGCAAAGTAGGTGAGGCAACTACCGCACGCGCTAGCTCTAATAGTTTCTTCTGACCATAGGACAATGACCCTGCTGGACGATCAGCGTACTTATCAAGATCAAAAGTAGACAATGCCTCAAGAGTTGCTTTTTCCATTCCAGATACTCGCTGGCGCAGTTTTCTCCTGCGCAATAGCGCATTCCACGGCTGAATTTCTGAAGACCGATAAGCACCGATCATTACGTTGTCGAATAAGGAGAGTTCAGGCCAGAGGCGGATATTTTGGAATGTACGTGCAATTCCAGCTGCATATACTTGATCTGGACGCTTTCCCGTTAATGTATTTCCGGCAACGCTGACAGTGCCTTGACGTGGCTTATAGATACCGGTCATAACGTTGATCAAGGTGCTTTTTCCTGCACCATTTGGACCAATCAAACCGTGAATCTCACCTTTGCGAACATTGAAAGAGACGTTGTCTAGTGCAACTAAGCCACCAAACTCTTGGCGAATTCCATCAACTTCTAGAATATTTTCAGTGCTCATTCGTTGATGGCCTCTCCGCTTGTTCCTGAAATTTTCCGCAAGAATTTATCACGCAGCTTGAGAATCGCACCGGCTGCACCATCGGGTGCAAAAAGTATTACTAACAAAACAGCTATGCCATAAATCACCATATACGAACTTCCTAAGAACTCTAGATTAGGAGGTAAGAAAACCAAAAGGATTGCGCCGACAAGTGCACCGCTTATGTGTCTTAGTCCACCAATAATAATCATGGTCAACAAGACAATACTCTGTCCTAAATCGAAACCATATGGGCTAATGAACCCCTCGTTATAAGCAAAGAGTCCACCAGCTACTCCTGCACAAAAGCCAGAAATCATAAAGGCAATGAGATAGTGCCAAGCAACAGATATTCCCATTGCACCGGCTGCAGTTTCATCGGTCCGAAGCGCAGTAAACGCTAAACCAACTGGGGTATTTCGTAATGAATAAAGTGCAGCCGCTATGGCAAGTCCAATTGCTACGCAGATATAAAAATAAACTCTATTGCTTTCTACAGGACGAGTAATGCTTGTAATTCCATCCATTCCATTTGTCACGGCTCGCCAATTCACCATCAGCACGAGAATAATTTGTCCGACACCAATAGATGCGATTGCAAGGTAATGCCCACGCAG
>CAIXPV010000123.1 GCA_903921405.1 uncultured Actinomycetes bacterium | reverse complement strand
GCTGCGCGCTGGGCTTCACGTACCGCTTCGAGTTCTTCAGGTGAGCAGTAACAAAAGTAAGCATCCTTTTGTTCGATGAACTTTGCTGCCCAATGTGCGTAGATATCTAGACGTTTAGACTGTAAATAGGGACCATTTTCTCCACCAACTCCTGGACCCTCATCCCAATCAAGACCTAGCCACTTCAACGTATCAATGGCGGCATTGATGTATTCATCGGTTACTCGCGTTGTATCGGTATCTTCAATTCTAAATAGAAATGTTCCACCAGTGTGACGAGCGTATGCCCAATCAAAAAGGGCGGTACGTATGTTACCGACGTGCAGATCTCCAGTTGGAGATGGCGCAAATCGAACTTTTACTTTTTGACTCAATTTCTACTCACTTTATTAGTTAACTCGCCTAGGCCCTCAATTGCCATTGTTGCCGTGCCACCAGCGACCATTGGTCCAATGCCCGCAGGCGTACCAGTCAAAATAATGTCGCCCGGCAATAAAGTCATGACACGGGAAACAAAGTTAATGATCTCTGGAACTTTAAACATCATGTCACTGAGTTGTGCAGATTGCTTGAGTTCACCATTTACGGTGGCAGTAATCTTTTGTGTTCCAGGAATAAAATCAGTATCAATCCAGGGGCCAATTGGACAGAAAGTATCGAAGCCTTTTCCACGAGTCCATTGACCGTCTTTTTTCTGCAAATCTCGTGCAGTTACATCATTGGCGATTGTGTATCCAAAGATCACATCATTTACCCGTTCGATTGGAACGTCTTTACATAAACGACCAATCACAATTGCTAATTCGGATTCATGATCAACGCGTTCAGACATATCGGGCCACACGATGGTGTCGCCCGGACCAATGACAGATGTGTTGGGCTTTAGAAAAATGATGGGCTCATCAGGTACAACTCCACCCATCTCAGCTGCGTGATCGGCGTAGTTCTTACCGATACAGACAACTTTAGAGCGGGGAATCACAGGTGCAAGTAAGCGGACCTTGCTCAATTCAATAGAAGCGGCGGTTTTAGTGATGCCGGAATAGATTGGATCGCCAGTGATGATAGAAATCGTTGAATCATCCTCTAAAACACCAAAGAGGGGATCTGTTCCTAACCCTGAATCGGGACCTGGCGAGAATCGGACTATGCGCATTGGGCGATTCTATCGCTTACTCGTGGTCTTCAATCTCTTTCTCTAATCGCTCTATCAATACGCTACTTATTCTGCGACGACGGCCCAAAGGGCGCTCAGATGTTATAGACCAACCATCTAATGAGATCGTGCTTCCAGCAATAGGTACTCGACCTAACTTTTGAGCCATGAGCCCACCGATGGTGTCAACATCCGCAAAATCGGATTCGTTGATTTCAATCTTTAATTCATCCGCTAAGTCTTCGATATGAAGCGTTGCAATAGCTCGAGCCTTATCAGCAGATAACCAGGTGAAATTATCTTCGCCGTCATCGAATTCATCTTCAATCTCTCCAACGATTTCTTCAATAATATCTTCAATAGTGATAATTCCTGCAGTGCCACCGTACTCATCGACCACGACCGCTAAGTGAATCTGATCGCGCTGCATCTCTTTTAGTAACTCATCGGCCATCTTTATTTCTGGAACAAAATTAGCTGGACGCATGTGCTGTTCAATATTTTCACTCTGCTCGGCTTCATGATGATCCAAAGCTCGCTTAGCTAAATCTTTCACGTAAACAATTCCTATGATGTTGTCAGGACCAGTACCCACTACAGGAATTCGGGAGAAACCTGATCGAAGCGCAAGTGAAAGCCCTTGGCGCAAAGTCTTATCTTTTTCGATCCAGACCATATCGGTACGTGGCACCATAAGTTCGCGCACTAAAGTATCGCCGAGTTCAAAAACCGAGTGAATCATCTCGTGCTCATCAGATTCCACTAAACCACGCTCATGGGCTTGGTCTACTAAATCTCGAAGCTCAGCTTCAGATGTAAATGGGCCAGATCTAAAGCCCTTACCCGGTGTTATTGCATTACCGACCGTAATAAGTAGTTTTGTTACTGGGCCTAAGAGAAATGCCAAACCGTAGGCAACAATAATTCCGTATCGGGCATATTTGTGCGGCTGTTGCTTTCCTAATGTTCGCGGGCCAACGCCAACCACCACATACGAAAGAACCACCATAATTGCCACCGTCAATGCCATGGCCTGTGCCGACGAATAGTTTCGAAGCAAAATCGAAGCAAGCAGAACTGTTGCCGTAAATTCACAGAGTTTTCTTACTAATAAAATGACATTGAGATAACGCGCTGGTTGGGCGCTGTATTTACGAAGCAGTGCTCCACCACGCTTGCCCTCAAGCTCTTCTACAACAATGCGTGAAATTGAGGTCAAGGCCGATTCACTTGCTGCTAGAAATCCAGCAAAGGCTAGAAGTGCGATAATGCTGGCAATTGCTATCGGACTCATTGTGTTTTCTTCCAGTTTCCTACTATCTCTTCTTGCAGGGCAAACATAATTCGCTCTTCTTCTGGCTCGGCGTGGTCATAGCCAATAATGTGCAGTAATCCATGGGTAGCTAAAATATAAATCTCATGCTCGGATGAATGTCCGGCGGTAATTGCTTGAGCTGCAGCAAAAGTGGGACTAATAACGATGTCGCCCAATGTAACGATATCGCCCTCAAACTCAGGCATATCCATTGGAAATGAAAGTACGTCCGTGCTGCCAGGTTCATCCATCCATTTAATGTGAAGCTCAGTCATCGCTTCGTCTTCAATGAAACCAATAGATAGATCGCATTCAGGATTCAACTTCAACGCTCTCATGGCAAACTCCATGAGAGAGGTTACTTCTGCACTTGGAACTAACTGGCCTGAAGAGTTTGTAACATCGATTGTCATTTATTGCCGAATCGGACGTAATGATTGGCGATGCTCATCGAAGCTGTCATAGGCCCTCACGATGTCACCAATTAAACGGTGACGAACTACGTCTTCAGCGGTGAGCTCTAAGAAGGCAATGTCATCGATGTCTTTCAAAATATCGCGTACAACACGTAAGCCTGAATGCTGGCCATTAGGAAGATCAATCTGAGTGACATCTCCTGTCACAACCATCTTTGAACCAAAACCAAGGCGCGTTAGGAACATCTTCATTTGTTCAGGAGTCGTATTTTGAGCCTCATCCAGAATAATAAAAGCATCATTTAATGTTCGCCCACGCATATATGCAAGAGGCGCAACTTCAATAACTCCAGATTGCATTAAACGCGGCACTGTGTCTATATCAATCATGTCGTGGAGTGCATCAAATAGTGGACGCAGATACGGATCAATCTTTTCACTCAAGGTGCCAGGTAAGAAACCCAGGTGCTCCCCCGCCTCTACTGCAGGGCGAGTCAAAATAATTCGATTAACTTGCTTGCTCTGCAAAGCTGCAACTGCTTTAGCCATCGCTAAATAAGTCTTTCCTGTACCGGCAGGACCAATTCCAAATGTTATTGTGTGATCCTCAATGGCATCGACATATCTTTTTTGATTTGCAGTTTTTGGGCGAATCGTTCGTCCGCGGTTGCTGACGATATTAAGTGATAAGACTTCAGCTGGATGATCGATTGGCGTTGTATCTAACATTGCAATGGATCGATTAACAGCATCAACGTTTAGAGTGTTGCCTGAGCGAATCACAACCATTAACTCGGCAAAGAGATTTTCAAGGTTTTGGCAGTCAATATGTGGACCTCGCAGAGTAATTTCATTTCCGCGAACCGTGATATTTACCGATGGGAATGCCGCTTCAACGGCACGTAAGTTGACATCGTGTGGACCGATGAGTGCAACCATGGGTATTGCAATAGGTACCGTAATCAGTGTGCGCTCCATTAAGGATAAATCTATCTTTAACCGGGTGGCCAGGCCAGCGCACGGCCACCAATGAGGTGCAGATGAGCGTGAAAAACGCTCTGGCCAGCCTCTGCCCCGGTATTAAAGATGGTTCTGTAGCCAGTTAGGCCACGTGAGGCGGCAATCTCACTGGCAACGCTAAAGAGCTCAGATAGAACGGCCGGAGAAATCAAGGCGAGTTCAGCGGCATTGTCACAGTGAAGCGTTGGCACAATCAAAACATGAGTTGGGGCTTGAGGATTGATGTCGTTGAAGGCAACGACATTGTCATTTCTAACAACAATATCTGCAGGAATATCCCCATTAACTATTTTACAAAACAAACAGGTCATATCTGAGCTCACGCAATCACCATACCTTGAGCAATGCAGAAACCGCTGCTACTGCTGCGATTCCAGCGTGTGCCGAACGCAGGATCGGACGACCTAGGAGGGCCACCTTTGCACCGGCTTCTTTAAAGGCTTCCAGTTCCGTAGGAGTTATTCCACCTTCCGGGCCGATAATAATTAATAAGTGAGCAACGTTGTGTGATGAAACGCAATCGCTGAGTTTCATATCAGCACTCTCATGAAAGGCGATAGCAAGATCGCTTAACGCGATTGCTTCGCAAATCTGTGCAGTTGTTGCAATATCGGTGACTTCAGGTATTCGCAATCGCCGAGATTGCTTACTCGCTTCGCGAGCAGTAATTGAAAACTTCTCTGATGCCTTGCCAATACTTCGAGATGCCATCCAAGGAACAATACGATCTACACCTGCCTCAGTTAAGAGTTCTATCGCCTCTTTAGCTCGATCACTCTTAGGCAAGGCTTGCACAACCGTGATGGTTGTTGGCAACGCCTCCTGAAATCCGCTGGCGATTACCTCAACTTCAATCGACTTCTTTTTTACTGCAAAGGCCTTCACGTGGCTCCATGCTCCGTTGCCATCGGCCAACATAAAGTTCTCCCCTGCAGCTATGCGCAATACTCGCACCGCGTGATGGGCATCTTCATTATCAAATTCATACAGGGAACCAATGTGCGTCGGTAAGTTATCAACAAAAAATAGTGTGAGCATTACTTGGTAAACGCTCCTTTTATCTTAGAAAAGATACTGCCATCATGGCTCTTTACATGGGCATCACCCGATTTCTCGCCACGTAATTCGGCAAACTTCTTCATCAACTCTTCTTCTTCGCGACTGAGTTTTGTGGGAGTTTGAACTTCTACATGGACCACTAAATCTCCACGGCCTCCGTGGCGCAGACGCGTCATACCCTTACCCTTAATTGGAATCGGCGTACCGCTTTGAGTGCCAGATTTAACGTGCACATCAACTGGGCCATCAAGTGATTCAACTGTCACTGTTGTTCCAAGGGCAGCTGCAGACATGGAAACCGAGAGCGACATATGCAAAGTGTCATGATCTCTAATCAAATAGTCGTGCTCAGACTCCACAATCTCTACATATAAATCTCCTGCGGGTCCGCCTCCATGGCCAACTTCACCACGGCCAGATAGTTGAATTCGATTTCCAGTTTCAACTCCGGCAGGAATTTTTACGGTGATATTTTGACGCGAACGAACTCGCCCTTCCCCTGCGCACTCTCTGCATGGATTTTGAATAACACTTCCATATCCAGAACAAGGCCCACACGGACGTGACGTCATTACTTGACCAATAACTGAGCGCACAACTTGTTGCGTTTCCCCGCGACCTTTACACACACCGCACATAGTTGGCTCGCCACCATCGATACATCCAGTGCCCGTGCACTTAGGGCAGACCACAGCACTCTCAACACTAATTTCGCGTTCTACACCAAAGCATGCTTCGTGCAAATCAACCTGAATGCGAATGAGTGAATCCTGACCGGCACGCATGCGTGGACGTGGCCCACGCGAGCCACCGCCACCAAAAAACGCGTCCATGATGTCGCTGAAACCTCCACCAAAGTTAGCGCCTGCGCCGAAGCTGTTTCCACCCATGTCATAGTTCTGGCGTTTCTTAGGATCGCTGAGCGTTTCATAAGCGGCGGTAATCTCTTTGAACTTATCTTGTACTTCAGGGTCGGGATTCACGTCTGGGTGAAGTTCGCGCGCTAATTTTCGATACGCCTTTTTAATGTCATCAGCTGCAGCATCCCGCGAAACGCCTAGCGTTTGATAATGATCTGCCACTTATGCACCCTCATTTATAAATCGTCCGACATAACGAGCCACAGCTGAGACTGCTGCCATCGATCCTGCGTAATCCATCCGAGTTGGGCCGATAATTCCAAGGGCGCCTAATGCGTTGTCATCGGTTCCATAACCCACTGCGACTAAAGATGTTGTGCGCAGATTCGCATCTTTTTGTTCATGACCAATGCGTACCTTAACGGTCTGGTTGGTATCACCTAATAAGCGAAGCAGAACCACTTGTTCTTCTAGGGCCTCTAGTACTGGGTGCATCGTTGTTGAGAAATCCTCTTGAAAACGCGCCAAATTTGCAGTTCCCGCTAAGACAATCTTCTCTTCTGGGCGCTCCATTGCCATTTCAATCACTGTTGAAATAACTATCGCAACATCGCGACGCTCGTGAACGTTATAACTCTCCAAAATTCCGCTAATCCGATCGGCAACCTCAGGCAGCCTATGTCCCATCATCGCGTTGTTGAGCGCAGCTCTTAACGTATGCAAGAACTGCTCGGAGACATCTTGAGTAAGTTCGGTCACGCGTTGTTCGATTCGTCCAGAATCTGTAATCAAAACCATCATCAGTCGCGCTGGTGCCAATGCAACTAATTCAATATGGCGCACACGAGATTTAACCATTGAGGGATATTGAACTACTGCAACTTGCTTAGTCACATCTGCCAATAAGCGGACAGTGCGCATGACGACATCATCAAGGTCTAGCGCACCTTCTAAGAAAGTTTCAATCGCGCGACGCTCGGCCGATGACAAAGGTTTGACGGTTGCTAACTTGTCTACAAAAACACGGTAGCCCTGATCAGTTGGAATTCGCCCGGCACTTGTATGAGGCTGGGTAATCAAGCCTTCTTCTTCAAGTACTGCCATCTCGTTGCGAATAGTTGCCGGTGAAATACCCAGACCGTGACGATCTGCAATCGATTTTGAGCCCACTGGTTCTTGCGTCGCGACGTATTCGTCGACAATTGCACGGAGGATTTCTAGGCGGCGTGATGACATGATGCTGGCAAGGATACTAGATAGTTATTTCTCGGACGATTCGATCTGCAATCAAGCGTCCAGCGGGGGTCAATACAACTCTTCCATCCAAGAGTTCAAGATGGCCATCTGCTCTAAAGCCTTCAAGAAGCGCCATTTGCTGTGATGAAAGCGTAGATATCTCTAATCCCTCGCGCATTCTTATACCTAACATGATTCGCTCAACATCAATATCAATCTGTGTAAGGGTTTCACTGTCTGCAACTACTGATTCCCCTGAAAAGAGGCGCTGCTTATAGGCCGTTGGGTGTTTCACATTCCAGAAGCGTTTTCCATCTATATGTGAATGTGCCCCAGGCCCAAGTCCCCACCACTGTTTGTTCTGCCAATACGCGATGTTGTGTGCACATTCATGCTGTGGCTTTGACCAGTTTGATAGTTCATACCAAGTAAAGCCATGTGCTTCACACAACTGATCTACTAATAAATACATATCTGCCATCACATCATCATCGGGCATAGTTAAATCACCGCGTTTAATTTGTGCAGCCAACTTTGTGCCAGTCTCAACAATTAGTGCATAGGCACTGATGTGATCGATGTCTAGCTCTAGTGCTTTTGTGACAGTATCTCGCCAATCATCAATTGATTCGCCGGGGGTTCCGTAAATCAAATCAACGCTAATGCTTGTAAAACCTGCGGCTCGGGCCATATCGACCGATCGCTTAACATTCTCAGGATTATGAGTGCGATCAAGGACTGCCAACACGTGAGGTTTAGCAGACTGCATTCCAAAAGAGATGCGATTAAAACCAACCTCTATGTATCGAGTAAGTTTTTCTGCAGTCACAGAATCAGGATTAGCCTCTAAAGTTATTTCACAATCTTCTGCCAAACCATTACGGCTCTTGATTGTTGAAATCACACGACCTAAATCATCGGCTGGAAGAAGTGACGGAGTCCCTCCCCCAAAGAATATTGTTGGTACAACTCCAAGGGGCGCAGCATCGAGCTCTTTTACAACTGCATCTATATAGTCATTGCTAACAATCTCTAACGTTGCACCATCTTGGAGCTCTGAAGGCGTATACGTATTGAAATCACAGTACCCACAGCGTTTTATGCAGTATGGAATATGCACATAGAACGAGAGCGACATAGTTAGAGCTTTCGAGCGGCTTTCACCTTTTCGATGTCGGCATCGGTTGCAAGGGCGGCAACAAAAGCCTCTTGCGGAACCTCAACTCGACCCACCATCTTCATGCGCTTTTTACCCTCTTTTTGCTTCTCGAGAAGCTTGCGCTTACGCGATATATCTCCGCCGTAACACTTAGCTAAAACATCTTTACGAATCGCACTGATGCTTTCACGGGCAATGATTCGTGAACCGATCGCAGCCTGAATAGGAACGTCAAACTGTTGACGCGGAATCAGCTGGCGCAGCTTGCCAGTCATCATCACGCCATAGGCATAGGCCTTATCGCGGTGAACGATTGCACTAAATGCATCTACGGCTTCACCTTGCAACAAAATATCGACCTTCACTAAGTTACCTTCGGCATCACCCTTTTCTTCATAATCAAGAGATGCATAACCCTTAGTACGAGATTTAAGTTGATCAAAGAAATCAAAGACGATTTCAGCCAGGGGTAGGTCGTATCGAATCTCTACACGATCCTCTGAAATGTAATCCATCCCTAGCAAAATTCCTCGGCGCTCTTGGCATAACTCCATAATTGTTCCGATGAACTCTGATGGTGCAAGGATTGTCGATTTAACAATTGGCTCTTTTACAACAGCCACTTTGCCATCTGGGAACTCTGATGGATTGGTTACGCGAACTTCTTTGCCATCATCCATCGTGACGTTGTATACAACGTTAGGCGCAGTCGAAATCAAGTTGAGCTTATGTTCGCGCTCTAATCGCTCGCGCACGATCTCCATATGCAGCAGACCTAAGAAACCACAGCGAAAACCAAAGCCAAGCGCGGCCGAGCTCTCTGGTTCATAAACCAGTGCGGCATCATTTAACTGCAACTTATCAAGGGCCTCACGAAGGGCTGGAAAATCGGCGCCATCTAATGGAAATAAGCCAGAGAAAACCATTGGCTTAGGATCTTTATAACCGGCGAGAGCGTGCTTAGTTGGATTTGCATAGGAAGTAATAGTGTCGCCAACACGTGATTGGCGTACATCTTTTACGCCTGTAATTAAGTAGCCCACTTCACCTACGCCAAGACCCTTTGATGCGACGGGCTCTGGTGAGATTACGCCGACTTCCAAGGCTTCGTGGCGAACGCCAGTTGAAAACATTTGAATCTGTTCGCGGGGTGACAAATGGCCATCTATTACGCGTACATACGTAACTACGCCGCGATAACTGTCATAGACCGAGTCAAAGATCAGAGCACGCGCTGGTGCATTCGCATCACCTTTTGGCGCTGGGATCTGCTTAACAATTTGATCTAGCAGCTCTGCTACTCCATCACCGGTCTTACCTGACACACGCAAGCAGTCTTCAGGTTCACAACCAATTAACTTTGCAAGCTCTGCAGCAAACTTTTCAGGTTGAGCATTTGGTAGATCGATTTTGTTCAGCACCGGAATGATTGTTAAATTATTTTCCATCGCTAAATATAAGTTAGCCAAAGTTTGGGCTTCAATGCCTTGGGCACAATCAACTAACAAGACTGCGCCTTCGCATGCCGCAAGTGAGCGTGAAACCTCATACGTAAAGTCGACGTGACCAGGTGTATCAATCATGTTCAGGATGTACTCGCCGCCATCGATTCCGCTGCGCCATGGCAAGCGAACCGCTTGAGACTTAATAGTGATTCCGCGTTCGCGTTCAATATCCATTCGATCTAAATATTGTGCACGCATATTGCGAGGGTCTACTACTTCGGTGATGCCCAACATGCGATCGGCAAGAGTTGATTTACCGTGATCGATATGGGCAATGATGCAGAAGTTACGTATCTGCGCCGGATCAGTGGATGCTGGTTGCGGCGCCTTAGCAAGTGAAATTGCAGGCATGAACCTAGCCTCGCTTT
>CAIXPV010000122.1 GCA_903921405.1 uncultured Actinomycetes bacterium | reverse complement strand
TGTGCGCGATATTGCTAAGTCACATGTTTTATCGTTGAAGTATTTAGCTCGTCCCGCCGAGCCAGGCGAAGCAACAGATGGCCCAGAACTGCCTGCGACAATGATTATTCGCGATGCTGCCCATGTCATTCTGCAGACACATAAACCGGTACGGGTCAGTGACAACGGTAAGGCTTTAGGAGTGGTCTCTAGCGAGGATGTATTGCGGTTAATCTCCGGGGTCGCTTAGATGCTGCACTTTAAGAAATCTCACCTATTACTTGGTGGCGCATTTGTTTGGATTGTCTTATCAAGGGTTCTTCAAGGCCAGAGCACACTTGAACTTGCAACATCTGAAAATACAGCCTTTACAACCTCCGTCGGAGATGCAGCGGCATCGATTCGTGGAAACCGAACCAAGAGTGCGGCCTTCATATATTTCTTTAATCCCATCAGAACCATGATCAATGGTTTTGTTGAAGTTATACGAACTCTAATTTCTGTACCACGCGGCAACTCCATAATTCCGCTGATTGGATGGTTTGGTGTAGCTGCCATCGTTGCATTCACTGTGTATGCCACAAGCCGGCTTCGTACTGCAGTTCTGGCTACTGCATTATTAATGGCGTGCGGTGCGCTTGGTATGTGGCAGTTCACGATGGATACCTTTGCAATGACATTTGCTTCAGTCTTGTTATCGCTATTGATTGGAATCCCCTTAGGGGTCTGGGCGGGATTATCTGACCGAGTTCTTAAAGTGCTGACCCCTTTTCTAGATTTGGCACAAATCCTGCCGACACTTGTATACCTTGCACCGCTAGCGCTCTTCTTTTTGATTGGTACTGCCTCGGCGACAATTGCAACAATGGTGTACAGCATTCCAATTTCAATTCGAATCACTTCTCATGCAATTAGAAATCTGAATCAATCACCTGTTGAAGCGGCAGTCTCTATGGGCTCAACTGCAAAACAGACGTTGACTAAAGTCCAACTACCAATGGCCAAGCAGATGATCGTCTTGGGAATTAACCAAACAGTGATGGCTGCACTTTCCTTTGTTGTAATCGCTGCGTTAATTGGTGCCCCGGGCCTTGGGAAGCCAGTAGTTGACGCCCTTATTATTCGAAATGTCGGCCAAGGCTTTGTTGCAGGTTTTGCCGTCGTATTTGTTGCGATTTTACTTGATCGAAGTACTAGCGCAGCAGCAAAAGCTCAAGAAGGTTTTATTCCACCCACTGCACAAGAGATTAGAAGCAGTCGGATCAAGGTTGCAATTGCTGGGCTAGCTACGCTTGTGTCAATTATCGCTTCACGTACGGTATTGGCATTAGCTGTGTGGCCATCATCGATTAACGTTTCTCAGCAAGTCGAGGATATTACTAATAGCGCAACAAAGTGGACCACAACAAATCTTTATATATTTACAGTTGGATTTAAAGACTTTATTTCCAACTGGGTTCTCAATCCTCTAGAGACTCTTCTGGCTTACTCTCCTTGGTATGTCACTCTCTCTGCGATAGTTTTCATTGCCATTGTTATTGGCGGTATGCGAGTCGCAGCACTTGCTGCCACACTTCTCTTACTTATAGTCCTATCAGGGTTATGGCATGAAGCCATGATTACATTAACTCAAACTATTGTTGCAACGCTTCTAACGATGACAATAGGAATTTCATTAGGTATTTGGGTAGGGCGTAGTGA
>CAIXPV010000121.1 GCA_903921405.1 uncultured Actinomycetes bacterium | reverse complement strand
TCAGCCAAGTTGATTGACACTGCTCATAAAGAGGGCTTAGAGCCAATTAAAACTCATGATCTTTCGAGCGTCAAAGTAATTGGTTCTACTGGTTCAGTACTTTCACCCGAGAGTTTTGATTATGTGTACTCATCTATTAAGAAGGATGTGCATTTAGCGTCGATGTCTGGCGGAACCGATATATGTGGGTGTTTCTTAGCAGGGGTTCCAACCAAGCCCATTTTTCGAGGAGAGCTGCAAGGCCCATGCTTAGGGATGGCAACAGATGTCTTTAATGCAGCAGGTAAGCCAGCGGAGTTAGATGAAAAAGGCGAGCTTGTTTGCACGGTTCCATTTCCATCCAAGCCGCTTGGTTTTTGGGGCGATATAAATAATGAGAAGTATTCGGCTGCTTACTTTGAGGGCTTTCCTGGTGTCTGGACACATGGAGATTTCGCATCGAAATCTGCAACTGGAGGATTCACTTTATACGGGCGCAGCGATGCAACTTTGAATTCAAAAGGTGTACGTATAGGCACTGCAGAGATTTATCGAGTAGTTGAAACTTTTCCAGAAGTATTAGAAGCTATGGCCGTTTCACAAGACTGGGATGGCGATACACGGGTTGTTCTCTTTGTAGTTGTAAAACCAGGCCAGCAGTTCACTGAAGCGACTGAAAAAGAGATTAAATTGGCTTTGCGCACACAAGCAAGCCCACGCCATGTTCCTGATTTGATAATCGTTGCTCCAGCGTTACCACGCACTAAATCCAACAAATTGGTAGAACTTGCCGTTACTGATGTGATTAACGGCCGTGAGGTTCGCAACCGCGACGCCTTAGCTAATCCAGAAGCCCTTGATTGGTTCGCTACTATAAAGCCTCTCTAAGCAACGGTCTGGGGCTACATTGAATTCTCGTAAGAGATTGATTTCATTAATTCTATTGGCCCTTGTGCTCAGTGGATTATCAATTTCACAAGCATCTGCTGAACCCGATACTCGTTGTTCTGCTGGTGGAAACTACTTTGTTTCCGATGGCGTTGCCTTTCGGCCATTTCCTGCACCTGCTCTTAAATGCGCTGGCGATGTCGTTTTAGATAGCAGCGTTACAACAATTGGGGCAAGTGCGTTTTGGGGTCTCACAGGTATTAGATCGATGTCTTTACCGGATTCATTAACAAACATCGCATCGAATGCCTTTAGTGGTGCATCATCATTAGTATCTATTTCGATACCTAGCTCTGTAACTTTTATAGGTGCAAACGTCTTTAGTGGAACTAGTTCCTTAACTACATTTACGGTATCGGCTGCAAATCCAAGCTACTCTGTAGTAAATGGTGCTCTCTTTAACAAGAGCCAAACTATTTTGATGGCTTATCCAGCGGCTAATTCGCAGAAAAGTTTTACGATTCCAAGTACGGTAACAACAATCGCGAGTACTGCATTTCTTGGAGCTACGCAACTGACTTCGATCACAATTCCAAATTCAGTTATAAGTATCGGCGAGAGTGCATTTTCTGGAGCCTCCAGCTTGACCTCAATTTCTATTCCCTCCTCAGTTACAAGTATCGGTGCCAATGTTTTGGATGGTGCAACATCTCTTGCTTCAATCTCAGTGGATAGCGCTAACCAAAACTATGTAGTCTCAGATGGAGCCCTTCTTAATAAGGCTAAAACTCTATTATTCTCATTCCCGATCAAAAGCACCCAAGCAAGTTTTACGCT
>CAIXPV010000120.1 GCA_903921405.1 uncultured Actinomycetes bacterium | reverse complement strand
CCGACTAAGCGACCAAATTGAAGTGCCAATAAGACTGGAAATAAAGCATAGATCGCGGCTATCAAACCAACTTGAGCAGCGTTAGCATCAAGTTCTAAGGCTCGATAGGTAATCATCGGTCGTAAGACATATATGGTTGCTTGCATGATTGTGTTGCATAGCAATAACGGTTTAGCCCAAGGAAGAAGCTTTGACGCTGACATTACTTCTTGTTTGCAAACTTTTTCTTAAAATTCCAGACCATAGGACCGATAATTACTAGCAAGAGAATCGAATAGATGATCTTAGGAAATGGTCCAGCAATCAAAATATGCCAGTCACCTTGGCTAATTTGTAAGGCCCGCTTGAAGTACAGCTCGGCTAACGGCCCAAGAATTACCCCGATAATCAAAGGAGTGATCGGCACACCAAAACGTCGGAACAAGTAACCAATAAATCCAACTACAAGTGCGACTTGTAAATCGAAGGTGGAATTATTAAGTGCATATGCGCCAAGGAGCGCAAAAGTGGTAATTCCAGCATACAAGTAGTGGCTTGGAATCTTAAGAAGTAAGACCCAAAAGCGAATGAGCGGTAGATTTAAAACTAATAATAAAGTATTGCCGATAAACAATGATGCGATTAAGCCCCACACGATTTCCGGATTTGTTTGAAACAGCATCGGACCGGGCTGAATATTAAATGATTGAAAGGCAACTAAAACTACGGCGGCAGTTGCAGACGTTGGTAAGCCAAGAGCCAACATCGGAACCAATACACCTGCAGCATTGGCATTATTGGCAGCTTCCGGTCCAGCTACACCTTCGATTGCACCCTTACCAAACTCATCTTTATTCTTAGAGATAGCTTTTTCCACACCGTAACTTAAGAATGTTGGAACTTCAGAGCCACCCGCAGGAATTACACCGAGCGGAAAACCAATTGCAGTTCCGCGAAGCCATGGCTTCCATGAACGCTTAAAGTCTTCGCGTGTCATCCACGCCTTACCACTCATTGTTAAGACTTCAACATTAACTAATGTGTGACGACTCGCTAAATACAGCGCTTCGCCCAATGCAAAAATTGCAACGATAACTGTGACAGTTTCAATTCCATCTATTGCATTGAGGTTACCGAAGGTCAGCCGCAGAGCACCGGACTGTAAATCTGCACCAACTAAACCAATTACTAAGCCAACTGCAAGTGCTACGAGTCCGCGAATACGAGACTCCCCTAATAATGTGCCGACCGTTGCAAAAGCCAAAATAATCAATGCTAAATAGCCTGCAGGTTGAATAGTTAAAGCTAAATCAGCTAGTGCTGGTGCGCCAAAAGCTAATAACAAAGTGGCGATTGTGCCGGCCACAAATGAGCCAATTGCAGCTGTGGCAAGGGCTGCGCCAGCTCGCCCAGCTTTAGCCATCTTATTGCCCTCAAGGGCGGTTATCACCGAACCACTTTCACCGGGAGTGTTAAGCAAAATTGAAGTTGTCGATCCTCCATACATGGCGCCGTAATAAATAGCGGCAAACATAATCAATGCCGACGTTGGATTAACTGTCAAACAGATTGGCAACAATAAACCAATAGCAAGTGCTGGTCCGATGCCTGGCAAGACACCAACGAGAGTTCCAAGAAAAGTACCAAGTAATCCAAACATTAAGTTTGTAGGTGTAAAAGCGGTTTGAAAACCATCCATCAACATTGAAAAACTATTTCCCATGGTTATTTACCGAAAACCCCTTCAAAGAAACCTGCGGGTAGATTGATATTTAACCCCTTGGTGAATGAGAAATAAACCGTCAATGCAAAAATCAAACTGACTGCAAAATCTTTTAGATACTTGCGTGAGCCAAAGGCAAATGAAACACCAAAAAAGCAAATAGTTGCTGAAACAACATAACCAGCAATCTCTAGCAAAATTACATGTAAGCCGATTGCCGCCATCAAAATAGCCATCGTCTTATAACTTGGTGCGATAAATGGATCTCCGGGTTCTGCGCCATCAGGAGTTCCGAGTCGACCTCGAAGAACATCACTGATTAATACAAGTCCGACAAGTGATGTAAATGCAGCAACCATGTAAGGAAAGGTTTGTGGACTAACAATCGATGATCCTTGAGGAATCACCATCTTGGATGTATCCCATGCTACGAAAATACCGAGCAAGAAGAGAGAGCCCGCAAATGCGAGCTCTCCCTTTCCTTGCTTAGAGATCTTTTGAAGAATCAATTAGATTCCAAGACCCTTCATAACTGCATTGATTTCTGGGATGTGCTTATCAAGGAAGGCTTTGAAGGCAGTCCCTGCAGCGAATTCGTTATCCCAGTTGTTCTTCACTAGCTGTGCTTTCCAGGCTGGTGATACGTGCATGATGTCAATGACCTTGATGAAATTAAGGCGATCAGCGGCTGAAAGATCAGCTGGGGCCATGATTCCACGCCAGTTTCCGTAAACAAGATCGTAGCCCTGGGATACAAAAGTCTTTCCCTTATAGCCAGATAGTGCCTTAGCGGATGAGACGCCAAGAACGCGTAGCTTTCCAGATGCGATGTATGAAGCAAACTCACCTGTTCCAGATAGACCAACTTGTGTTGAGTTACTCAATAGAGAAACAACAACTTCTGGTCCGCCAGAGAAAACAACGTAGTTCAACTTAGTTGGATCGATTCCTGCTTTTTGTGCAAGCAGGCCAATTACTTGGTGATCGATTCCACCCTTGCTACCGCCTGCAATAGCGACACTATTTGGCTTAGCTTTTAGATCATCCATCAACTGGTTAAGTGTGCGGTACTTAGATGCTGCTGGAACTACAATTGCATCGTACTCGCGCAAAATCTTTGCAATTGGTGTTGAGTCAGTGAGCTTGAGTGTTGACTTGTTTGAGTACAAACCACCAGTCATAGCAATACCAGTAACCAAAGCAGCATCTGGCTTACCTTTGATCTCTTGGAAAGCTCCAAGCCCAACTGCTCCACCTGCACCTGGCTTATATACAGATGATGTTGTGCCGAGTAAATCTTCAGCCTTTAATGCATCAGTGATTGCATCGGCGGTTAGCGAGTAGCCACCTGGGTTAGCTGGAATGGTCCAATCAATATTCTTTAGTGGCTTAACATCTTTGTACCACCATTTTGTTGAGCCTTTGTATGAGCCATTTGGCACAACTAGGCATGTTAGGTCGGTGCCATCTACGCCACGACCTGCAGCGCTCTTACCGACTGATGCACTTGTGCAGTCATCTCCGATTGTCGCTTTAGCCGCTGGCTTTACTGCAGCATGAGAAACTCCAACGCTGCTCACTAGAAGGGCTGCAACTGCAAACGCTGCCCCAAAACGAGTTGCTTTTTTCATTAATCTCCCCATAACTTAAATCCCCCGAGGGTGAGGGCTTGGGAAAAACTAGCGTGAAACTGAGTGTTTGGTAAGCATTTGCTGATAACAATTCTGTTGTACTTAGAACAAATCCGAGATTTCTACACCAAATCGATCTAAATGGGCTTTTCCACCATCGATTGCCGTCAATACAAAGGGTTTTCCATCAGGTGCGATGCAATAGGTATGTTCGAAGTGGGCACCGCGAGATTTATCGGCAGAGACTACGGTCCAATCATCGGCCAATACTTTTGTGCGGGCCGAGCCACGAGTGATCATTGGCTCAATAGCAAGGGCAAATCCAGGAACAAGCTGTGG
>CAIXPV010000119.1 GCA_903921405.1 uncultured Actinomycetes bacterium | reverse complement strand
GGATGGTGCAACATCTCTTGCTTCAATCTCAGTGGATAGCGCTAACCAAAACTATGTAGTCTCAGATGGAGCCCTTCTTAATAAGGCTAAAACTCTATTATTCTCATTCCCGATCAAAAGCACCCAAGCAAGTTTTACGCTACCAAACTCAGTTATACGCATTGAATCTGCAATGTTTAGAAATGCCAAGAACCTAAGAACTATAACTTTGGGAAGTTCATTAGCATTTATTGGTGGAAATGCTTTCGATGGTGACTCTGCGCTAACGGCAATTACTATTCCACGCTCTGTCACAAGCATTGGTAGCCGGGCTTTTTACTCCACTCCTGCATTGACCTCGATTACTGTAGATGCAAATAATCAGGATTACTCCTCAATAAATGGAGTTCTCTTTGATAAAGGCAAAGAATCATTGATCGTCTACCCTGCGGCAAATCCAGCGAAAAGCTTTGTTGTTCCTTCGACAGTTACTGAAATCGCTGAATTAGCCCTCTCGGGGGCTAAGTTCTTAGAGTCCATCTCACTAGAGTCGGGAAATACGGCTCTGCTTGTCTCCAACGGCGCCTTATATGACACTGAGCAAACTAAGTTGTTGTTTTATTCCAGGGTTAATACCAATTCATCTTTCACGGTTCCATCATCGGTTACTGAAATTGCAACAGATGCTTTTCTAAACACAACAAAACTTGTAGAAATCAAAGTAGAAGTTTCTTCTACAAGCTTTATTTCAAAAACTGGTGTTCTCTTTGATATAGATGGCGAAATTTTGGTCGCGTACCCGTCAGGGATCACCTCTATTACCTATGCATTGCCAGCATCTGTTCTATCGGTAAGTGCAAATGCATTTGCGTCATCACAATTCACGACTTTAGTGATTAATGATGAGACAGATTCATCGATACTTACGGAGGCAGGATTATCGCCATCAGTACGAGTAATCACTGCGACTCAACTTGCCATAGAGATTAAAGCCGCCACCGATAAGGCTGCGGCCGATAAG
The DNA here is from genome assembly GCA_903921405.1 of uncultured Actinomycetes bacterium. GTDB lineage: Bacteria > Actinomycetota > Actinomycetes > Nanopelagicales > Nanopelagicaceae > Planktophila. The sequence continues at coordinate 6,905 of CAIXPV010000119.1, read as the reverse complement.
TTAATCACCGATAAAGCCGCTGCAGATGCAAAGGCAGCCGCCGATAAAGCCGCTGCAGATGCAAAGGCTTTGGCAGATAAGGTAATCGCCGACGCAAAGGCTGCGGCCGATGCAAAGGCTGCGGCCGATAAAGTAATCGCAGATAAGGTACTCGCCGATGCAAAGGCCGCTGCCGATGCAAAGGCTGCGGCCGATAAGGCAGCTGCAGATAAGGTAATCGCAGATAAGGCAATTGCTGATGCAAAGGCTGCGGCCGATAAAGCCGCTGCCGATAAGGCAATTGCCGATAAATTAATCGCAGATAAGGCCGCTGCCGATAAGGCAATTGCCGATAAATTAATCGCAGATAAGGCCGCTGCCGATGCAAAGGCTGCCGCCGATAAATTAATCGCAGATAAGGCCGCTGCCGATGCAAAGGCCGCTGCCGATGCAAAGGCTGCCGCCGATAAGGCAGCAATAGCAAAGGCCGCTGCAGTTAAGAAGGCGGTCACTATTACCTGCATTAAGGGGAAGTTAACTAAGAAGGTAACTGCGGTTAATCCAAAGTGTCCTACTGGCTATAAGAAAAAGTAGAACTGATTTCTATCAGAGCTAGAATGCTTCAATGAACTCACTATTTGATCCCCTAACTATTGGTTCGGTTACATTCCAAAACCGAGTGTGGGTCTCCCCGATGTGTCAGTACTCGGCCGTGGATGGCTTAATTGGTGACTGGCACAGAGCGCATTTGAACTCGTTTGCAACCGGTGCCCCAGGGTTAATTATGGTTGAGGCAACTGGTGTTGCACCTGAAGGACGAATCTCTATCGGTTGTCCTCTATTAACTACCGATGCGCACGCCTTAGCTTTTAAGCCGATGATCGAATTTGCTCATTCGCAGAATGTAAAAATGGGAATCCAGCTAGCGCATGCTGGACGAAAAGGATCAACGATGCGGCCCTGGGATGACCACCGGATAGCTGGCGTTGAAGATGGAGGTTGGCAGAATGTTTCTTCATCCGCCATTGCATTTCATGGCTACCCAGAACCTCGAGAATTAACCGTCAACGAGATTCATCAACTTACTGTGGATTTTGTCTCTGCTGCCAAACGCGCGATAGCTGTAGGCTTTGATGTTGTTGAAATTCACGCGGCTCATGGTTATTTGCTACATCAGTTTTATTCGCCATTAGATAATAAGCGCACCGATCAGTACGGTGGAAGTTTTGAAAACCGAATTCGTTTCTTGTTGGAAACAGTGACAGCTGTGCGCCAAGCTATTCCGGCTGGAACTCCCCTATTTGTTCGAATATCTGCAACCGACTGGGTCGATGATGGATGGAATCTTGTTGATTCCATCGAGTTATGTAATCAACTCAAAGCACTCGGTGTCGACTTGATCGATGTTTCAACTGGTGGCAATCTCCATAACGCGCCAATAAAAGCAACGCCAGGGTTTCAAGTTCCATTTGCAGCAGCGATACGAAATGAATCTCAAATTATGACAACTGCAGTTGGTTTAATTACAGAGCCAGAACAAGCTCAATACATTATTGAAACTGGCGAAGCCGATGCCGTGTTTCTTGCACGAGCGATGCTTCGCAATCCTCGCTGGGCATTAAATGCCGCTGAAAAACTAGGAATTAAAATTGAGTGGCCCCATCAACTAGATCGTGGTCGCACTCTTATTTGAGATATTTGTGCCAGGAAAATGCATTTTTAGGACAATCTCGGTAGGCTTCAAAGGTGATTCAGCCAAGTGCAGGAAAGCGATTTAAGTCGGCCCTATCTGCCGAGACCCCCTTGCAAGTAATTGGTGCAATCAATGCCAACCACGCTTTGCTAGCTAAGCGCGCGGGATATCGGGCGATTTACCTATCAGGTGGCGGCGTTGCCGCAGGATCTCTTGGTGTCCCAGATTTGGGAATTACAACTTTAGAAGATGTTTTAACCGATGTGCGACGCATAACTAATGTTTGCGATCTGCCATTGCTCGTTGATTGCGATACAGGTTTTGGGCCATCGGCATTTAATATCGGTCGGACAATCAAGGATTTGATAAAGGCAGGCGCAGCAGCAACACATATCGAAGATCAAGTTGGTGCCAAACGTTGTGGCCATCGCCCAAATAAAGAGATTGTTACGACTGCAGAGATGGTAGATCGTATTAAAGCGGCAGTGGATGCACGCACCGATGATGACTTTGGAATCATGGCTCGAACAGATTCACTAGCTAACGAAGGTTTGGATAAAGCTCTAGATCGAGTACGTGCCTATGTTGCAGCTGGGGCTGATTACATTTTCCCTGAAGCTGTTAATGATTTAGAGACTTACGCAAAGTTTGCAGCAGCCGCCGGAGTTCCAATTTTGGCAAATATCACCGAATTTGGAATGACGCCATTGTTTACAACTGATGAGTTAAAGAGTGCCGATGTCTCTATCGCCTTGTATCCATTGTCGGCATTTCGAGCCATGAACAAGGCGGCAGAGAATGTGTACGAATCAATCCGCCGCGATGGAACACAAAAGAATGTTGTTGACCAGATGCAGACTCGCGAAGAGCTGTATCAGCGCATTAATTACTATGAATATGAAACTGCTTTAGATAAGTTTCTCGACCCGAAGGAGTAAACCGTGGCGGATTTTCGAACTAAGAAATCAGTGGCTCTGTCGGGGGTTATAGCTGGAAATACGGCACTTTCTTATGTGGGCCAAAGCGGTGAAGATCTCCACTATCGCGGCTACAACATTAAGGATTTAGCGAAGTCGGCAAATTTTGAAGAGATTGCATTTCTACTAATCCATGGAGCTTTGCCTACTAGGGCAGAGTTAAGCGCCTATCAAGATAAGTTGGCCCAGCACCGTGATTTGCCCGTTCAAGTCAAGATCGCACTAGAAACTCTGCCTGCTTCAGCGCACCCTATGGATGTAATGCGCACTGGGGTTTCAGTTCTTGGCGCATGCGCACCAGAGACTGATCTAAACAATGCCGAGCATACGCGCGAACTTGCCGATCAATTAATGGCGCAACTTCCATCAATGCTCTTGTATTGGTATCACTTTAGCCACAGCGGCAAGCGAATCGAACTATCAACGGATGACACTTCTATCGCTGCACACTTTCTGCATGTCTTGCACGGGCAAAAGCCCTCAGCGTTGTGGGAAAAAGCAATGCAGGTCTCGCTCATTCTGTATGCCGAGCATGAGTTCAATGCGTCAACTTTTACAAGTCGCGTAATTGCAGGAACTGGCTCTGACATGTACTCAGCTGTTACGGGAGCAATTGGCGCACTGCGCGGACCAAAACATGGTGGCGCAAATGAGGTTGCCTTAGAAATCCAAGAACGTTACTCATCCCCCGATCAAGCCGATGCCGATATTCGCGCACGCATCGACAAGAAGGAAGTAGTGATCGGCTTTGGCCACCCCGTCTATACCGTCTCTGATCCTCGCAATGCAATTATTAAGGCTATCGCTTTAGAGCTATCCCAGGATGCTGGCAATACAGATTTGTATGACATCGCTGAGCGAATTGAATCTGTTATGGCAGATGCCAAGAAGATGTTTCCCAACTTGGATTGGTTTTCAGCTGTTGCATATAACCAGATGAAAATTCCAACGAATTTCTTTACACCCATCTTCGTCATGGCCAGAATTTCTGGGTGGGCTGCCCACATCATTGAACAACGTGCCGATAACACAATTATTCGACCAGGTGCTAACTACACCGGCCCTGAAGACCTTGTTTATATTCCAATTAGCCAACGTTAATATCCCCCAACTAGAAAATAGGTAGGCATGTCAAGCGCAATTACTAAGTCAACTCAGCCATTTGATCAAGAGATCGTTGACATTGTCGATTACGTTTTGAATTTTACAATTGAGTCTCCAGTTGCCTACGAAACTGCTTGGAACTGCTTTCTAGACACAATTGGTTGCGGCTTAGAAGCCCTTGAATACCCGGCCTGCACCAAACTGCTTGGCCCACTTGTCCCCGGGATAACGTTTAATAACGGCGTTCGCGTTCCTGGAACTAACTACGAATTAGATCCCGTGCAAGGTGCTTTCAATATAGGCACAGCAATTCGCTGGCTAGATTTCAATGACACGTGGCTGGCCGCTGAATGGGGCCACCCATCGGATAATTTAGGTGCAATCCTTGCAACTGCTGATTGGCTGAGCCGAACTGGTGCTAAGAAATTTACCGTTAAAGATGTTTTGACTGCCATGATCAAAGCCCATGAGATTCAAGGCTGCATTGCTTTAGAGAACTCATTTAATAAGGTTGGCCTTGATCACGTTGTCCTGGTCAAGGTCGCATCGACGGCAGTAGTTTCACAAATGATGGGACTTACACGCGAGGAAACACTGAATGCTGTTTCACTAGCGTGGGTTGATGGTCAATCACTTCGCACGTATCGCCACTTTCCAAATGCAGGTTCGCGCAAATCATGGGCAGCCGGGGATGCAACCTCACGTGCAGTAAGACTTGCACTGATAGCTAAGGCCGGCGAAATGGGATATCCATCCGTGCTGACCGCTAAAACATGGGGATTTTATGACGTCTCCTTCAAGGGTCAGCCGTTTAAGTTCCAACGTTCTTATGGATCTTATGTAATGGAAAACGTTCTCTTCAAAATATCTTTCCCTGCAGAGTTTCACTCACAAACTGCAGTTGAAGCGGCAATCACTCTTCAAAAGGCGATGGCTAAAGCCGGAAAGAGTTCAGATGACATTGCCAAGGTAACGATTCGTACTCACGAGGCTTGTATTCGAATTATTGATAAGAAGGGGCCGTTGAACAATCCAGCCGATCGCGATCACTGTATTCAATACATGGTCGCCGTTCCCCTTATATTTGGCCGTTTAACGGCCCGTGATTATGAAGAAGATGTAGCTGTTGATCCCCGAATCGATGCCTTGCGCGAGAAGATTATCTGCGTTGAAGATAAGGGTTATACAGCCGACTATCACGACCCAGAGAAGCGATCAATTGCTAACGCCTTAACAATTGAGTTTACCGATGGAAGCGTTCTTGGCGAAGAAGCCGTTGAATATCCAATTGGGCATGCCCGTCGGCGTAATGAAGGTATCCCCCTGCTCATCGAAAAATTCCGAATCAATCTTGCGCGAATTTTTGATACACCAGCACAGGATGCAATTTGTGCAGTTGCCCTGGACTACTCAACGCTGATTAATACTCCAGTTGATGAATTCATGAGCTTGCTTGTGAAGAAGTAACTCGTTCGCGTGCATAGACTTTATAAAGCAGCAACAATCTGGAGCGCAGGAGCTGCGCCGACTTCTGCTCTGTTAGTGAATGATGGATTTATTACCGCTGTCGGTAGTGATGCATTAGCGAGTTCCTACGATGAAATCGTAGATCTTGGAGATGTATTTGTTATGCCTGCCTTTATTGATGGTCATGCCCATCCGCTTTTTGCTGGGCGCGAAATGTTAGGTCCCCAAGTAAATAACCTACAAAGCGTAGAAGAGATTCTTGCTGCAGTTGCCACATATGCTTTGGAAAACCCTAATCAAGCGTGGATCATTGGTGGTGCTTATGAAGCAGCGATTATCGGTCAAGGTGACTTTGATGCACATTGGCTTGACTCTGTCGTCAGCGATCGCCCAGTAGTACTGCATGCAGTTGATCACCACACAGTATGGGTTAACTCAATGGCGCTCAAGATTGCCGGAGTCAATGCTGATACAAAAGATCCAGATGGCGGCAGCATTGCTCGTCGCGACAATGGTGAACCAAAAGGCACCTTGCGTGAGCCAGCTGCAATCGACTTAGTAACACAATATGCACCGCCACTTACCCTGGAGCAAGAAGTTCATGCCTTGACCCTTGCCACTAACGCTATGGCAGAAGTTGGTATCGGAACGGCCGTTGATGCGTGGATTGAAAAAGGTATGGCAGAGGTCTATGTAGCAGCAGCCCAGGCTAAGAAATTGGCCGTAGATATGAATCTCTGCTTTTTGGCACAGCCTCACGAATGGAAAAATGAGGTTAGGTACTTTCAAGAATTACGGACTCAGATCAAGGCGCTGCCTGAACCACAGGTTTTGAAGGCTTCAACAGTTAAGTTCATCTGCGACGGTGCGCTTTCGGCTGGGACTGCAGCACTTCTAGAGCCTTATGAGGATCAACCAAATAGTCATGGGCTAACTATTTGGTCCGATAATGACTTACTTGATGCCCTGGTGGCTTTCGATGGATTAGATTTTCAACTTCATATCCACGCAATTGGTGACGCCGCAATTCGCCAGGCACTGGACGCCATTGAGGCGACGATTCGAATAAATCCACCTCGTGACCGTCGACCAGTGATTGCACATGCCCAACTTATACATCCCGATGATGTTCCACGTTTTGCACGTTTAGGCATCATTGCAAATTATCAACCGCTGTGGACATACATGGATCCGATGAATAAAGAGCTGATCTTGCCACGACTTGGAGAAGCAAGAAATAATCGTCAATATCAACTTCGAACAATGATTGATGCTGGAGTCACCATTAGTTTTGGAAGTGATTGGCCTGTTACAAGCCAGATTCCACTTCACGCATTAGCCGTGCCTGTGCACCGTCAAGATACAAATCGTAAACCTGCCGAAGGTTGGAGCAAGCACGAGGCGATAACTATCGAGCAATCAATGCAGTTTTATACTTCCAATAGTGCCTATCAGATCTTTAGAGAGCTTGAAGTTGGAAAGCTTGAAGTTGGAATGCGCGCAGATTTCATAGTGCTAGACAAGAGCCCTTTGTTGTGCGAACCGCATGAGGTGCAAAACATAAAGATTTTGGAAACCTATAAATCCCACCTGTAAACATCGTTTCCAAATTTGAACTCTGATACCCAGACATGGCCTTGTGCGATCCAGATGAACTTAGGCCAGTGCATTTTGCTGGCTGTCTT
>CAIXPV010000118.1 GCA_903921405.1 uncultured Actinomycetes bacterium | reverse complement strand
GTAAGGTCTGAGCAATATGTTATTGAGCTTGGTAAAGCAGCACTTCCTAGAGTTGGAAATGATGTAACGCTGGTTTGTTATGGCCGAACTGTACGTTTAATGCAGCTAGCTGCCGCCAAACTAGAAAAACAGGGCATTGACTGCGAAATTGTAGATCTTCAAACTGTGACGCCATTTGATCGAGATGCCGTCATAAAGAGCGCGCAGAAGACTCGCCGCCTTGTTGTTGCCCACGATGCCTGGATGAACTGTGGAGTTGGAGCAGAAATTGTCGCGACCGTGGTGGGGGAGGTCGATTTAATTGCTCGACCTATTCGCCTGGCTGGACCTGACGTGCCTACTGCATATGCCACCGCTTTACGCGATAATTCTAGACCAACGGTAGAAAACGTAGTAGATGCAGTGACGAGAATGCTAGTGAAAAAGTAGTTTTCAGTTTCATTAATCTGTGGAGGTCGGCTAGATAATGAACGAGTCGAAGCAGACCACGCAGACATCACATGATTCCAAAGCTTTCTTAAGAGCGCTGCAAAAGTCGGTCTCTGGTGATGTCGATGATGGAAAACGACGACGTGCAGAGTATTCAACCGATGCTTCAAATTATCGAATTGTTCCGCAAGTAGTTGTTTTTCCCAAGAGTAAAGATGATCTTTCAGCAGTTCTGGACGTTGCTCGGGATTTTTCAATCCCATTGACTATGCGCGGAGCTGGAACTTCCATTGCGGGTAACTCAATTGGACCAGGAATAGTTGTAGATAACTCCAGATACTTTAACCGCATCATTGAATTTGATCCTATTGAACGTCGCGCCAGAGTTGAACCAGGTGCCATCATGGGTGATCTACAAAAAGCGGGAGCAGCACATGGTCTGCGTTTTGGCCCAGATCCTTCAACATGGGCACGGTGTTCAATTGGCGGCATGATTGGAAATAATGCGTGCGGTCCTCACTCCTTAGTTTTTGGTAAGACTTCTGACAATGTCATCTCGTTAAGTGTCATAGATGGAAAAGGTGATGCGTTTGCGGCGGGTAAAGATTTCCTATCGATTCCTGGAATGACTGATTTCATGGATAAGAATCAGTCAATCATTAGGCACGAGTTTGGGCGTTTCGGGCGACAGATTTCAGGTTACTCATTGCAGCACCTACTACCTGAAAACGGTGCAAACTTAGCCCAAGCCTTAGTTGGCAGCGAAGGAACATGTGTAGTTATTCACGAGGCTGAGATTAGATTAGTTCCAATAATAAAGGATCCAATTTTAGTTGTTCTCGGATATCCAGACATGCCAAGTGCTGCCGATGATGTGATATCGATTCTACAATTTAAGCCAGATGCGATTGAAGGGTTAGATTCACGCTTAGTTGACGCCGTTCGCATCTCGAAGGGACAAAAATCTGTTAGCTCATTACCTCAAGGTGCAGGATGGCTAATTGTTGAAATATCGGGAGAGAGCTCCAGCGAATTGCAAGATCGTGCACGGCGTATAACAAAAGAGTCGTCAGCAGTAGATTCTAAAATAGTAACTTCTGCATTGGAGATGAAATCACTGTGGCGAATCCGCGAGGATGGTGTCGGGTTGGCTGGGAGAACTCAATCAGGTAAGCAGACCTGGCCAGGGTTTGAAGATGCTGCGGTACCACCTGAGAATCTTGGGCATTACTTGCGAGAGTTCAACGAT
>CAIXPV010000117.1 GCA_903921405.1 uncultured Actinomycetes bacterium | reverse complement strand
TCATTGCTAAACCTGCAAGCAAAATTACACCGCCCGTGGGTGTTGAAAATGCAGCAGCAGTGCTGGGTTGAGTCGATAATAAGAGAAGAAGAATCCATGGAGCAATAGCCGACATGTGCGCTGAGTTCTTAATCCATCCATGTTTAACTTCAATTTCACGGCGTAGAGCTAAATCTTGTCGCAAGAAATCTCCTAAGGTACGCAAGATTGATAGTAGTTCGCTGCCACCAAGTGCTTTTGAGATAAGAAGTGCCTCGAAAATTTGATCGCTGCCGTGGTGGTGAAAGAGCGCCTTTAACTCTTGAATTGCTTCGCCTAAATCACCATGGCGATATAACGAAGTACGAAAATCTAGAAATGCTGGGCGCAGAATTTCAGGACCTCGAGTCGCTAACCCAGCTAGAGATTCAGTAAGCGAGAGCCCTGATTGAATACCTGACATCAAGTGGTCAATAACCTCAGGCCACGCTGCAATCAAAGCAGACTCACTGCGTTGGTTCTTGCCGGATAACGTGACAAATGAGATTCCTGCAGCAAGGGCTCCAAAGGCGAACGAGATAGGAAGGGAGCCCGTGAAGAGAAAGATCAGTGCAATTGTTATAGACGAGATCGCTGCGGCACGTATTTTGATTTTCATTGACGCCACCACGTTGCAAGTGGTGCACCTATAACTGCGAATTTATCGGCGTGGGGAAGCGTGCCAATTCCTCGGTCGTAATCTTTGCCGTTCCAAGTCCATAGCGTCTCAATCTCTGCACGGTCATTTTCATAGCGCCCAGTCAACGCTGCAATCTCCTTTATGCGTCGCATACCGGTGTGGTCAAGGGATACGTGAACGATTAAATCAAAGGCTGAAGCAACGGTCGGTGCAATGAACTTGTGGGAGATATTTTCACCAGCCAATAGTGGCAAGGTCTGCAGTTTTATAATCGCATCTCGAGGTGAGTTAGCGTGAAGCGTTCCCATGCCAGGTAAGCCAGAGTTAAGCGCGATAAGTAGATCTAGGGCTTCGGCTTCGCGAACTTCTCCGACAATAATTCGCGACGGACGCATTCGCAGCGACTCCTTAATCAAGCGCCGCAGTGGAATTTCACCTTCTCCTTGTAAGTTGGCACTGCGTGTTTGAAGTGCAACCACATCTGGTAGTTGTGGACTAAGTTCAAAGACTTCTTCGATAGTCACAACTCGTTCGGTGCGGGGGATCGCACCGGCTAAAGCATTGAGCATTGTTGTCTTGCCGGCTTGGGTTCCACCACTGACCAATATATTTAATCCCGCCCGAACCGAGTTCTTCAGGGCGGTTGCAATAAATGGCGTCATAACATTTTTATCGACCAGATCATCGATTCCCATATTGCCCATTAAGTGCTTACGGATATTAACTGCCCAATGAGTAGCAGTGATTTCAGGGATTGCAACGTGAAGACGCGAACCATCGGGCAGTCGGGCATCGACAAATGGATGAGAAAGATCTAGTCGTCGACCGCTCCACATCAGTGCGCGTTCTACGATATTTCGAACGTCATCGCTGGTTAACAGCAAGTTTGTAAGTTCACTGCGTCCTGATCTGGCGATAAATATGCGCTCAGGGGAGTTAATCCAAATCTCTTCAATTGTTGGATCTTTCATGAAATCTGCAATTGCACCGAAAGTAATATCTATGTCTAGGTCCATGTTGGAAACCTAGGTTGGTTACTGACATCAAAGGGAAAAACCCTCTTAATGCGTGGATAAAGGTTGTAGATCCAGACGATTGAGCAGACTAAGACCACTTTCACCGCTGTGGGAAGTCACCGCAGATATTGAGATTCGCAGAGTGTGATTAACCGATAGCGATTGAGCGGTCAGAAGGCGGCTGATGAGACGTTCAGCTGCGCTCTTGCCATCACTAATAATGATGAGGCATTCATTGATTCCTAGGCGACCAATGCAGTCTTCGGTACGGGTCAAGCTTTTCAATTCGCACGAGAAACGCAAGATATCTTCAGCGCCAATAGTTGCACTGACTCCTTCGCCACTGGATTTATCAAAAACGACTTTTACAAGACTGAAACTAATTCTCGATCGCACAGATAGTGCGATTTGACGGCGCAACTGCTCATAGAAAAATGATGGCGCAGCCAAATGAGTCTGCGAATCATGGATTCCATCATGAGAAAACAGTGGGCTGCCTTTGCCTAAATGAGTTAATCTCTCCTCCATGGCACAAGATTCTTCCAAGGCAGCCAAGGCCCGCGCCGTAGTGGCATCCCTACTCTTTATTGAATCTGGGATTATTGCTGCCCTTGGAGTTTGGTTAATCGTTCTTACGCTGACCGCAAAGAGTTTTGAAGTTCAGCCACTGATTGGCGACTTACTCTTTGTTGCATTAGGAAGTGGTGGATTAGCTGCATCGGCAATGGGATACCGCCGCGGAAAGTACTTTGGCCGATCTCCAGCGGTGCTTGCAAACTTAATTGCACTTGGAGTTGTCTCCTATCAAATTCAAGCCGGGCTCTGGTTGGTTGCCATTCCTCTGGCAGCACTTGCTGCAGTTACGTTGGCTGCAGCCCTGCGAGCTATTCCTGAATAAGAGGCTTTAGCTTTCTGGCGTGATCTGGCGCCACTGTGGCATATCTGGCACCAAGGGGCCCATTTTCGATTTCAGTGCATTCGCGACTGCCGATAGGCTTAGGCGTAATCCAAGCCCAGAAGGAGTTCGCCAGTGTCGGCACAGGATTTTGGAGCAAATGATTGGCTCGTCGATGAGATGTACGAGCAATTTTTAACAGACCCATCTTCAGTTGACCCATCGTGGATTGAGTACTTTAGAACTAATAAGCCAAGCTCTGCGCCTTCACAATCAGGAGCTGTCGGTTCATCACATCAGTCAGTATCTAAAGGCGTGCCACCGGTTCCAAAGGCGCAGCAACATACGCCGGTTCAAGTGACACCTGCTGCAGTTACCGAAGTTGCCTCTGTTGTTCCTCCCGCGGCACTTGCAGTACCAGTGCAACAACCGATTGTTAGAGATACCGCTTCGCCTCAGCCAACACCAGCAGATCCAGTTGTTAAGCCAGTTCCAGTTTTAGTTACACCAAGTGCAGCAACGCTAGAACCTATCCGCGGTGTATCGGCCCGCGTAGTGCAAAGTATGGAAGCCTCCCTCTCGGTTCCAACAGCAACGTCGGTTCGTGCAATTCCTGCCAAGTTAATGATTGATAATCGAATCGTTATCAATAATCACTTGAAACGCGCTCGCGGCGGAAAAGTTTCATTCACTCACATCATCGCTTACGCAATGATCAAGGCAGTTCGTGCGATGCCAGAGATGAATTCATTCTTTGGTGATTTAGATGGAAAGCCTGCTGTTGGCCATCCCGAACATATCAACTTAGGAATTGCAATTGATATCGCCAAGGCCGATGGTTCACGTCAACTGTTGGTGCCATCTGTCAAAGGTTGCGAAGCTTTAGATTTCGCGCAGTTCTGGGGCGCATATGAAGCAGTGATTAAGAAGGCGCGCACTGGAACTTTAGTTGTTGATGATTTTGCCGGAACAACAATGTCTATCACTAACCCTGGAACCATCGGAACTGTTCACTCAGTTCCACGATTGGTCCAAGGACAAGGCCTGATTCTTGGTGTTGGCGCAATGGATTACCCTGCTGAATTCCAGGGAGCAAGTGATGAAACTCTTGCGCGCATGGCTATTAGCAAAGTGATAACTCTTACAAGTACTTATGATCACCGGGTTATTCAAGGCGCACAGTCAGGTGATTTCCTGCGACGTATGCATGATTACTTGCTGGGCGAAGATGGGTTCTACGACGAGATTTTCTCAGCCTTGCGTATTCCTTACGAACCAATTCGCTGGGCAAAGGATTTTGAATTCGGCAAAGATGATCAAATCAATAAGACTGCGCGAATTCAGCAGTTAATCGCCGCTTATCGCACTAATGGTCACTTAATGGCTGATATTGACCCGCTGGAATACAAGCAGCGCTCCCACCCAGATTTAGATGTAGTTACTCATGGATTAACTCTGTGGGATCTTGATCGCGAATTTGCGACCGGTGGTTTCGGTGGTGAAAAGTTTATGCAGTTGCGCAAGATTCTTGGCATCCTGCGTGATTCATACTGCCGCACTGTTGGCGTTGAATATATGTATATTGAAAATCCGATTGAGCGTAAGTGGGTACAGGAGCGAGTAGAAAGCGCCCCAGTGAAGTTCCCGCACGATGAACATTTGCGTGTTCTTCACAAGTTAAATAGCGCCGAGGCGTTCGAGACTTTCTTGCAGACAAAGTTCGTAGGGCAAAAACGTTTCTCACTTGAAGGCGGAGAGTCTGTTATTCCATTACTCGATGCCGTTCTATCCAGTGCCGCCGATGAAGGTTTAACTGAAGTATGTATTGGTATGCCACACCGTGGCCGATTAAATGTTCTAGCAAACATCGCTGGAAAATCGTATGGACAAATCTTCCAAGAGTTCCAAGGTCACTATGCCGATAATCAGGTGCAGGGCTCGGGTGATGTGAAGTATCACCTTGGAACCGAAGGCGTATTTACCTCGATTTCAGGATCAACAACCAAGATTTATTTAGCTGCTAACCCTTCTCACTTAGAGGCAGTTAACCCAGTTCTAGAGGGCATTGTGCGTGCCAAGCAAGACAAACTTAATATTAAAAATGCTTACTCCATTTTGCCCGTGCTTTTGCATGGCGATGCCTCATTTGCAGGTCAAGGCGTTAACGCCGAAGTTCTACAGTTGTCACAGTTAGCTGGATATCGCACTGGTGGAACTATCCATATTGTCGTAAACAACCAAGTTGGATTCACGACATCACCTCAAGCATCACGCTCATCAACATATTCAACTGATTATGCAAAAATTATTCAGGCCCCGGTCTTTCATGTGAATGGTGATGATCCAGAGGCATGCGTTCGTGTGGCTCGATTAGCATTTGAATACCGTCAAACATTTAATAAAGATGTAGTGATCGATATGGTCTGCTATCGCAGGCGTGGGCACAATGAGGGCGACGAACCAAGTTTCACTCAGCCTCTGATGTATAAGATGATTGATGCAAAGCGCTCAACTCGTACGCTCTTTACTGAAGCGTTAATTGGACGTGGTGACATTACGATCGATGAGGCCGATGAAGTTGCCCGCGACTACCAAGCTCAACTGGAAGCTGTATTTGCTGCGGTTAATAATCTAGAAGCCCAAACTGATCCAAACTTTAAAGCCCCAGTTGCACCGGAGGCTCACGAAATTATTACCTCAATTAGCGAGAACCTTGCTCGCGAAATCGCAGCTACTCAGCTAGCGGTTCCAGAAGGCTTTAATGTTCATCCCAAGCTTTTGCCACAGTTAGCCAAGCGAGTTGAATCTCTTAACGATGCAACTATTGATTGGTCAACGGGTGAAATGCTGGCCTTTGGTTCACTTCTTAAAGAGGATTACCCAATCCGTCTTGCCGGCCAAGATGCGCGCCGCGGAACATTTAGTAATCGCCATGCAGTAATTATTGATAAAGAAAACGGTAACGAGTGGACTCCGCTTCGCGCCCTTAATAGCGATGAAAACCATTTCTTTGTTATTGACTCACTACTGAGCGAATATGCGGCTATGGGCTTTGAATATGGCTACAGCCTTGAGCGCGAAGATGCTCTTGTTCTGTGGGAAGGCCAGTTTGGCGACTTTGCTAACGGCGCACAAACAATTATCGATGAATTCATCTCATCTGCGCTGCAGAAGTGGGGTGAGCGCTCTTCTTTGGTCTTGTTATTGCCACACGGGTATGAAGGCCAAGGCCCTGACCATTCATCTGCGCGTATCGAACGTTATTTGACCTTATGCGCCGAACAAAATATGACAGTTGCGCAGCCATCTAATCCAGCATCGTATTTCCACTTATTGCGCTGGCATGTAAAGAATCCTGCACGCAGGCCACTGATTATCTTTACGCCTAAGTCCATGCTACGTCTGCGCGCAGCTGCATCTGCACTTACAGATTTCACAAGTGGACATTTTCAACCAGTTATTAGCGATGATTCAGTTACTAATGCAACACGCGTTATTTTCTGTTCAGGAAAGGTTTATCACGATCTTGTTGCAGAGCGAACAAAACTTTCTGACGCATCCACTGCAATCGTTCGCGTAGAACTTCTGTACCCATTGCCAATTGACGAAATGATTGCTGAAGCGAATAAGCATCCGCAAGCTAATCTATTGTGGGTTCAAGATGAGCCAGCTAACCAAGGTCCATGGTCACACGTTGCCTTGCGTACGTCCGAACAACATGGTGGTCGTGGATTTGGATCTCGAATCTTGCGCCGTGTTTCTCGACGAGCAACTGCATCTCCTGCAACTGGTAACCACCACTTGCATGAAGATGAACAAAAAGCTTTAATGCTTGAAGCCTTTACTCGTTAGTCGCTACTTCTTTGTGCGGTATCTAAAAAGAACGCGCCCTACTATTTCTTGGGGAGTAATCCATCCCCAATTCCGTGAATCCGTACTGTCACTATTATCGCCCTCGACCCAGTAATTTCCGGCGTGAGCTTTTTGAATCCGTTTGATGAGAAAGATCCCTGGTCGCTCTTCACGCTCGATAACGGCGATACTGCCCAGCGGGGCTCGAGTCGGCGGCTCAGGCATCCATAAAACACATAGCCAATCGCCATCGTTATAAGTGGGGGCCATGGAGTCACCTGAAACCTTGACTGTGCCAAATTTACTCACGAACGGTAGTCTGGCACCAGTAGATGTTTCACGCGAATATATTTTAAGGAGAGATGACCATGTTTGCACCAAAGTCAACTGTTTACGCTCACTGCGATCTTCCATGTGGTGTTTATGATCCAGCCCAAGCAAAGATTGAGGCTTTATCTGTAAAGGCGTGCATGGAAAAGTATGCAGCAAACACAGATGCTGATTTCCGTTCACGCTCGGTCGCAATCAAAGAAGAGCGCTCACACCAAGTTAAAGAGCATTTGTGGGTCCTATGGACTGATTACTTCAAGGCTCCTCACTTTGAGGCCTACCCACAATTGCACTCACTATTTAATGAGGCAACAAAGCTAGCTGGAGCAGCTGGCACAAAGGGAACTCAAGATGTTGCAGTTGCAGATTCACTGATTGCAAAGATCGATGAGATTGCCGAAATCTTCTGGGCCACCAAGAAGGCTTAACCATTAAAGATTGAAGTAGGTAATAAAAGCAGTATGTAAGAAAAGCAGTATTACGAGATTAACGATTGAGCGGCGGTGCGCGCGAGGAAAGATACTCGCTCGACCGTCGCTCTTTTTATCATGGCAGCTGCAACTTGGCGCTCACCTTCATAAATTTCACATTCAAAAGTTAACTCTCTATTGTCAATCTCAATACACCGCGACGTCGCACGAAGCTCAGCGCCAATTGAGGCTGGGCTCAACGAGATCAACTCAGTGCTAATTGAAATCGTTGTTTCACCTGGCTCTAAGTATTCATCTAAAGAGATTACTGCAGCGTGCTCCATTAAATTCAGAAGTTGAGATTGATCCACAATTGGTAAATCACCAACCCCTAGCGCTACAGAGGTATCACCAGGGCGAACAGTCATGACCGAAAAAGCGACTGCCCCAATAACTTCCTCTGCTGGCAACATGACTTAACTCTTGTCGCTATCTGAAGAATCATCTAGAAAACGAATCTCTTCAGTATGTTCGATAGTCACTTCTCGGTGTTCAATATTGCCGAACTCATCGATTTCAATTGAAATCTCGGTCATTGAAAACTCAGAAATTACCTCAGTAGTAAATGCGCCAGTTAATTGTGCGTGAATCTGCTGATAAATCGAATCATGTAGGTCAACAGGTGCCGTTTCATTACATGTGCGGCGTAAAACATCTTGAAGCAGCGTGTGCATTGTGCGCTCGTGCGCAAATTCTGCGTTGCAATTGGGACAGGCTGATAAGTGACTCTCGATACTTTGCGCAGCCGGTGCATCTATATTTCCTTCAATCAACAAGATGAAGGAGTTCAGGATTTGATTACATGCTCCTAGTTCGTAAGCGCTCATGGAGTCTCCTCCTTTGAACTCTTAGAAGGCTTGACTGAATACCCAAGATCCTTCGCATACTCTGTTAACCGCTCGCGCAGCTGTTTTCTTCCCCGATGCAGACGTGACATTACGGTTCCAGCGGGAACTCCAACGATGTCGGCAATCTCTTTGTAAGAAAAGCCTTCAACATCGGCTAAGTAGACGGCGATACGAAACTCTTCAGGAATATCTAGTAATGCGCGTTTGATATCACTATCCGGCAAGTTTTCAAGGGCTTCGACTTCAGCGGATTTTCCTAAATTACTTGTATGTGATGCAGCATCTGCCAACTGCCAATCTTCAATCTCTCCACCAGAAATCTGCGGCCTTCTTTGATCCTTGCGATACGTATTGATAAAAGTTGTGGTCAGGACGCGATACAGCCACGCCTTTAGATTAGTTCCAGGTTCAAATTGATGAAAAGAGGCAAAGGCCTTTAAGTAAGTATCTTGAACTAAGTCTTTTGCATCATGCGGATTCTTTGTATATCGCAGCGCCGCTGCATACAACTGATTGGTAAAGACCAGGGCATCGCGTTCAAAGCGAACGGCACGATCTGCCGCGCTCTCCTTGACCAACTCTGTCGATGTCATATCGGCAAAAGGCTATCGTTAAAAGAGGGTTTCTGGCGCACCTAACGCAATCTCCGCGGTCAGCTTTTTTCCATTATTGGCAACTAAATTCACCGCGCGAGAAACTGGATACGCTTCAAGATTGGCAGTTGGTGAATCTGTGACCATCAACTTTTTGATTCGCTCTACATCATTATTAGTGGGGTCAAGCCATTGACCCCACCGATCATGTGGCATAAAAACTGGCATCCGGCTGTGAATTTCGGCTAACTGGCCTGACGCTTCTTGAGTAATAATCGATGCGCTGTTAATTACTTCTCCACTTGGTGCGCGCCAGCTGCTCCAAATTCCAGCGATAGATAACTGAGCCGAATCCTTCGCATGAATATAAAAAGGTTGCTTAGGCGGGTACTTGCCCAATGCCGTTGACCACTCGTAATAACCTTCGGCGGGAATCAAGCAGCGCGTGGATTTAAATGCACTTCGAAATGTTGGCTTTTCATGGACACTTTCACTTCGTGCATTGATGGCTCTAGATTGCGATACTCG